>JALVAD010000024.1 GCA_027011385.1 Saprospiraceae bacterium
GCAAAACACTTGCATTATTGACAAGAATACTTTATCTTTGCATTATCTAATAACAATTAAACTTGGTAACAATGAAAACAAAAACATCAATTAAAAAAAGAAACTTTCGAAGTAATATTTTTAAAACTGCCTGGTCTTTGTTAAAAAAAGGATTATTTAGTAGTTTTGCTGAAGCTTTGCATGCTGCTTGGATGCGTTTCAAAATCAGAATAGCACTTAAAAGCGGTTTGGCCTACTTCACATTCAGGAAAGCAAATGGAGAGTTGAGGGAAGCAATAGGCACTTTATATAAAAGAAATTTTAGTTATTTGTCAAAAGGATCTCATAGAAAAGAAAATTTATCAGTTGTAAAATACTGGGATGTTGTTTCACAGGGTTGGAGATCATTTCGAATTGACAGATTAGTTTCAATAAAAAATTAATATTTTTTTAACCAAGGCATTGGAGGTGTCTTTTTAAAAATGATGATACTGGACAGGATTCGTACCTGTCCGGTTCTTTATTTTAATAATAAATAAAAAAAAATAGAAAAAATGAAAAAGGAATATTTAAAAAACAGTTACATTAAAATAAATAATACTCTTGATAAATGGGATAAAGACATTAATGAATTATCAGATTTATTTGCCGGCAATTTTAGGGCTTTGATTTCTGATGCTAATAGTTACACTAACAAGCCAGATAAAAGCGAAATCAAAGGTATAACAGAGCTATTTGACAAGCTTATTGCTATCTTTAAAGAAAAGGGAAACGGAAGCTTTAAAAATTATAGTTACTATCATGCTGAAAGTGCTATTCAATATATTTTTCAAAATCCTAATGGATATTTAGAGCTTTCAGATTTATCAGATTACCTAACTGAAGAAGCAAAAAAAGAAATCGATCATATGGAAAAACTATTTGATATTGTGGAAGTCGGTTATCAGGAAACTATTAATAAACTTAATTCTTTCTCAAATGATGCAGGTTTACCAAATAGGATTGATGCAATGCAATTAAAAAGGAAAGACAAAGGATTACCAATGCATTTATTTGAGGAAATGGAAAACTAAATCATATTAATATTAGATACTTCAAACAACAACGGCGAACAATATCTGTTTGCCGCTTTTTTATACCTTATCTATAAAAAAAAGGGAATACAACATTTGCAATCCCTTTCTGAACTTTTACCCTTATTATCATAAAGGCAAAACAAAGATAAAAAAAAGTTACAAAATATGCAATATTTGATGAAAAAACTATGATGTCGGCTTTATGTCGGCATAAAAAAAAGAGTTAAGACTGTAATTCAACAGCTTAACCCTTTTAAATGTCGGGGTAGTAGGATTCGAACCTACGACCCCCTGCTCCCAAAGCAGGTGCGCTAACCGGACTGCGCTATACCCCGTTCTTTCTCTTGCTCAGTTCGAATAACAACCCTCCCGCTTCTCAGCGGGATGCGATAACCGGACTGCGCTATACCCCGTTCTTTTTCTTGCTCAGTTCGAATAACAACCCTCCCGCTTCTCAGCGGGATGCGATAACCGCACTGCGCTATACCCCGTTCTTTCTCTTGCTCAGTTCGAATAACAACCGGACTTCACGATTACCGAGATATAATATGCGGTGAGGGCGGGATTCGAACCCGCGGTACAGTGTTACCCGTACGCCGGTTTAGCAAACCGGTGGTTTCAGCCACTCACCCACCTCACCAAACTTGCAAAAATACCAATCCAATCTACATTGGATTTCAAAAGCGGTTGCAAAGATATAATTGTATTTTTAATTAACAAAACTTTTATTAAAGTTTATTAAATTATTTCTAAAATAATTACACAATTATCAAAGCTGATCTTTCCGGACCTACTGAAATAAATGAAATTGGTGTTTTTAAGTCTCTTTCCAATTTTTTAATATATTCTTGTGGAATCGTTGGAAGTTCTTTTATAGATTTAGCCTTAGATATATCTTCACTCCATCCTTTATGATCCTCATATATGGGTTTTATTTTTTCATTATCTAAATCATACGGAAGTTTCTCTGTTCTATCTCCATTCTCCAATTCATATGCATCACATATTTTAATCGGATTAAACCCATTTAATACATCTAGTTTAGTTAATGCTATATCTGTAACCCCATTTATCATTATTGCATATTTCAATTGGGGTAAATCTATCCACCCACATCTCCTATTTCTCCCAGTGGTAGCACCATATTCATTTCCTTCAACTCTAAGCCTTTCCCCAACCTCATCCAATAATTCCGTAGGGAATGGTCCACTCCCTACCCTCGTTGTATAAGCCTTTACTATTCCAATTACTTTACCTATTCTTGAAGGAGCAATACCCAAACCAATAGAAACTCCGGCGGTTATTGTATTAGAAGATGTGACATAGGGATAGGTACCGTGGTTTATATCCAACATGGTTCCTTGAGCTCCTTCTGCAAGAACATTTTTACCTAAATCTAAAAATTCATTAATAAAATACTCTCCATCAACAGTTTTATATTTTTTTAAAAGTTCAATACTTTCAAAGAATCTCCTTTCTTCTGCTTCAATATCAAATTTTGGTAGTGCATCAAACTGATGAAGAAATTTCAAATGTTTATCTTTTAAAACATAAAACCTATCTTTAAAATTGTCCGAAAACACATCGCCAACTCTCAATCCATTCCGCCCTGTTTTATCCATATATGCTGGTCCTATTCCCTTTAAAGTTGAACCTATTTTCATTTTCCCCTTTGCATATTCACTAGCAGCATCTATATACTTGTGGGTGGGCAATATCAAATGGGCTTTTTTAGAAATCAACAATTTTGACATAACTTCAAATCCACTTTCTTCCAGCTGAGAGATCTCTTTCATTAAGATAGCCGGATCTATCACCACTCCATTCCCTATGAGATTAATTAAATTGTCGTGAAAAATCCCTGATGGCATAATATGTAGAACAAACTTTTTGCCATCAAATTTTATGGTATGCCCTGCATTTGGTCCCCCTTGGAATCTAGCTACCATATCATATTTTGGAGCGAGATAATCAACTATTTTGCCTTTACCTTCATCCCCCCATTGCAAGCCCACTATTACATCAACTTTCATGTTGTTTAATTTCAAGAAAAATTAATAAATTATTATTCAAAATCAGAGTTACATTCACTACAAATACCATAAAAAACAATATTGTGACGCAATACCTTGAAATTTTGAGATTTTTCAACAAATTCTCTTGTTTGCTCCAAACGTGGGTCACAAAACTCTATAACTTTCCCACAATTTTCGCATACCAAATGATCGTGTTTTTTATATCCCAAAGACTTTTCATATTGGGTAGTATTTTTTCCAAATTGTTGTTTACTAACTAGCTGGCAGTCCACCAAAAGCTCTAAAGTATTATATACTGTAGCTCTACTAACTCTATAGTTTTTTGTTTTCATTTGGATATACAAGTCTTCCGCATCAAAATGATCTTCTCTATTGTAAATTTCTTCCAAAATGGCAAATCTCTCAGGAGTTTTTCTAAATTCATTTTCGACAAGATACTCTTTGAATTTCTTCTTAACGCTATTGATATCGTGTTCTAATTTATTTGTCATAGTACATTATTTTTCTATTCTTTCAACAGAATTAATTCCGTCTATTTCTTTTAATTTTCTAATTATTAGATTTACTTGATTATTATTTTTTACAAAAATACTTATTTTGCCTTCATAATACCCTTCATCTCCATTTATACTAAAAGTTCTAATATTTACCCCCATTTCACCTGATAATTTATCAACGATACTTTTTATTACCCCCTGACCACTATCAATTCCAATAATAAGCAAATCTACAACAAAATTAGCATTCGAATTTGATCCCCATTGAGCTTTCACAATTCTGTAACCATAATTAGCCAATAGGTGCATCGCATTAGGACAATTTGATCTATGTATTTTAAGACCTGATCCGGAAGCGATAAAACCAAAAATATCATCTCCTTGAATAGGATTACAACAATTTGCAAAACTATAATCATACTTATCACCGGGCTCTCCATTTATGTAAACAACAGGATTTGCATTTTGTTCGTCACTTTTAACCTCCACCTTCTCTTCTAAAGAAGATGAATTATCAATTATCGTTTTAGGCTGAATCTCTTTAACCAATTTTCTCCCCACTACCTTGAACAATTTCAATTTACTCAAGTCAACCCTATCATTTGAAATGGCATAAAATAAATCTGGTCTTGATTTAAAATTATAAAACTTGACCAACATATCGACATTAAGGTCAAAGCTGACCTTAAGATTTTTCAATTTCCTTTGTAATGTCTCCTTACCAAATTCTCCTTGCTTCCTTTTCTCTTCTTTTACTGCAGATCTGATTTTGGACTTTGCCTTCCCTGTAACAACCAATTTCAACCAGTTTTCATTTGGTTTTTGGTTTTTGCCGGTCATCACAGACACCTTATCTCCATTAATCAACTTGTACCCCATAGGCACAAGCTTATTATTAACCTTTATCGCTACAGCATGATACCCTACATCACTATGAATATCAAAAGCAAAATCCAAAGCAGTCGCCCCTTTTGGAAATATTCTCATATCTCCCTTTGGTGTAAAAGCATATATTTCTTCCTTAAACAAATTAGTTTTAAAATCACTAATAAATTCTAAAGCATCCGTAGAACTATCATCATCCAATAATTCACGGATATTATCCAACCAACGATCATAAACATCGATTCTATTCTCATTACCTTTGTATTTCCAATGAGCTGCAAAACCTTTTTCAGCAATCTCATCCATCCTCTCTGTACGAATTTGTATTTCTACAAATTTCCCTTGTGGACCTATTATAGTTGTATGCAATGATTCATACCCATTACTTTTAGGGTTTGTAACCCAGTCTTTAAGCCTTTCAGGAATTGGTGTATATACATCAGTAATCAGCGAATACACTTGCCAGCAATAGCTTTTCTCCTTATCTCTAGGGACATCAACTATAATTCTTACAGCAAATAAATCATATATTTCATCAAAAGTGACATTTTTATTTTTGATTTTATTATAAATAGAAGAAATCGATTTTGGTCTTCCGAGCACTCTATATGGAACATTCAATTCCAATAATTTATCTTTCAAAGGCGATATGAATTCAGAAATATATTTATTCCTTTGTTCTTGGGATTCTTGCAATTTATCCCTTATTTCTTTATACTTCTTCTCTTCTGATATTTTAAATATAATATCTTCAAACTCCTTTTTGATATTATACAATCCAAGCCTATGAGCTAATGGTACATATATATAACTCGTTTCTGCTGCTATTCTAAGTTGCTTGTGTCTTGGCATAGACCCGATAGTCCTGAGATTATGAAGCCTATCAGCCATTTTTATTAAAACTACCCTAACATCATACACGAGGGTACTAAGCACTTTCTTATAATTTTCAGCCTGTGGTGATTGAACATTATATGAGCCATCTAACTTTGTCAAACCATCAACTATCATCGCTACTTTAGTCCCAAATCTGTATTTCAACTCATCCAATTCTACTTCAGTATCCTCTACTACATCATGCAAAAGCGCACAAGTTAAAGAAGTCGGCCCTAAACCTATCTCATGATAGCAGATTCTAGTTACTTCTAACGGGTGATGTATATACGGTTCCCCAGACTTCCTCCTCTGAAATTTATGAGCTTCAACAGCAAGAGTAAATGCTTCATTTACCATTTTAAAGTCTTCTTCATTCAAAGGAGGATCTATACTTTCAATAAAAGCATTGTAGTCATCCTTTATAATTTTGACTTCTTCAGGAGTCATTGGAAATTCACTTTTACCCACTATATCACATTTTGTTTTTTATAAATATTTAAACCAAAATCACTTCGTCTTGATTGCTATTATTGCAAAACAACCACAAATATTATTAAAATAAAATCTAAATTACAATTTTTCACTAATTGTCTTTAATATTTTCTTAATATTATTTTATTTTTAACAAAAGAGTGTATCTTTGCAACTCTTTTGAAATAAATGTTGTTTAAAACAACGAAAATGCGGGTGTGGTGAAATTGGTAGACACGCTAGACTTAGGATCTAGTGCCGCGAGGTGTGGGGGTTCGAGTCCCTTCACCCGCACAAGAAGACAGGAGAGTATTTGCTCTCCTGTTTTAGTTTATGGATATAACTTTTTATATATTTGTATTAAATCAATTAAAAAACTGCTTCTCTAAAACAAACACCTAACTATTTATAAAAAATTAAATAATTCAAAAAAAAGATGGAATTCAAAACAAACAATATTGATGATAATAGATTTGAGCTTACTATAAAGCTCTCCAAAGATGATTTTATCAATGAAGTTGATAAACAACTCAAGAAAAAGAAAAAAGAAACAAGCTTTAAAGGGTTTAGGAAAGGTAAAACCCCAATGGGTTTTTTACGTAGGACTTTTGGAAATCAAATTTTGGCTGATGTCATTAACAAAAAAATTGATGAAGGTCTTAGTAAATATCTCAAAGATGAAGGTATTGAATTGATGTTGTCTCCTATTGCGGTTGATAACCAAGAACCTTTAGATATAGATATAAACAAAGTAGATGATATTGAGGTTGCTTTTGATTTACATAAAAAACCAGATTATGAGTTGAAAGGTATTTCAGAGGAAGATTCTTATACTAGCTATGATATTGAAATCGACCAAAACATAATTGATGAACAATTGGATCGATTTAAAAAACAATACGGTAAATATGAACCATATGATGGAGATTTTAATGAGGATACATATATAACTGTTAAAGCTGATGAATTGGATGGTGATAGCATTAAAGAAGATGGCTACAATACTGAATTTTCAATTAAACTTGCAGAATTGAGTGATGAATATAAAGATTCTGTGCTCAAATTAAAAAAAGATAGCGAATTTACATTTGATGTATACAAATTATTGGCTGATGCAGATGATAAAAAAGTAAGAGATTATTTACTCAATATAGAGGAAAATGATTTTGAGGAGGGGGAAGATATTGGCATTGGAAATATGTTTAAAGGTAAAATAATAGCTTCTGAAGATTTTGTTCCTGCTGAATTGACACCCGAATTTTTTGAAGAGCAAAATTTCCCGAATATTAAAAGTGAAGAGGATTATATAAAATTGGTTACCGATGATTTCAAAAAACATTATGAATTAGAAAGTGATAAATTCTTACAATTAGAAATCGCAGAAAAACTAAAAGAAATCAATAAGCTACCAATCAACAAAGAATACGTAAAAAGATGGTTAAAAGAACAATATCCTAACAAAACAGATGAGGAACTAGAGAATAGTATGGACGATGTCTACAAAGATTTGAATTGGCAATCTATAGTTGATAAATTGATAAAAAAATACAATGTAGAAGTTACTAAAGAAGAATTATCCATGAAACTGGAGTCACAAGCTAGACAAATGGTAGGAGGAAACCAGGAAATGCTTTCTCAAATAATGGAATACATGATAAAAGACGAAAAACTCGTCAATAATACATACAATGAAATGTTCATCGATAAGATATTCGGTGAGGTCACCAAAGATGTTACTAAAGTTTCTGAAAAAATATCTTGGGATGATTTTGTGAAATTAGCACAAAAATACAATAAACAGCAAGTTGAAGAGACACAAAGTCAGGAAGAGGAATAACATTTATTATAGTGCATAGTCTTTATTTACTGGTTTTACTTTGAATATTCAAATCACCTGTGAAAAATACAGGTATTTAGATAGTTTAAACATCATTTTTTTTAAAGACATAAGGTTTTGATGTTTAAATAAACAAAACCTTAGGTTTATTGTTATAAAATTAATTAACAACACGAAATTATGGATTTAGGCAAAGAGTTTTTGAAATACGCAACAAAGGAAAAAGGATTCAGTAAGATGCATATTGAAAAGTATATGAATACCACTGTTCCAAATATTTTTGGTTTCACTCCGCAGGTCATTGAAGAAAGACAGATGAATGTCGTTGGAATGGATGTTTTTTCCAGATTAATGATGGATAGAATAATATTTTTAGGTGTCCCTATCAATGATTATGTTGCTAATGTAATCCAAGCACAATTACTTTTTCTTGAATCTGCCGATCCTAATAGAGATGTTCAGATGTTTATAAATAGCCCCGGAGGCTCAGTAATAGCGGGTTTGGGTATATATGACACAATGCAATATATAGCTCCAGAGGTTTCAACGATCTGTACAGGTCTTGCCGCGTCAATGGGAGCTGTACTTTTGGCAGCAGGAGAAAAAGGAAAGAGGACTGCACTTCAACACAGTAGAATAATGATTCACCAACCAATGGGCGGAATGCAAGGGCAGGTTTCCGATATGGAGATATCATATAACTTGATAAAAGATTTGCAAAAAGAGCTTTATGATATTCTTTCAAAACATACAGGAAAACCTTATGCTGAAATTGAAAAGGATAGTGATCGCGATAATTGGATGAAAGCGGAGGTAGCTCTGAAATATGGATTAGTTGATGAAGTAATATTGATTGACAATAAGAAGAAAAATAAAAAATCTTAATAAATTAATTTTTAATACCATATGGCTAAAGAAAAGCTAAAATGTTCTTTTTGTGGAAGAGATAAAAGCGAAACTCTTCTATTGATTGCAGGAATAGATGGACATATTTGTGATGCATGTGTTGAACAAGCTATTGAAATTGTTAACGAAGAAATCGGAGACAAACAAATAAGTGAATTTAAAGATATTCCTGATATTACTCCCAAACAGATAAAAGAGTTTTTGGATCAATATGTCATTGGACAAGAGGAGGCAAAAAAACATATTGCGGTAGCAGTTTACAATCACTATAAGAGATTGCGCCACAAGAACAATAGTGATATTGAAATCGACAAGTCTAATATCATTCTCGTAGGTGAAACAGGAACAGGAAAAACTCTATTGGCAAAAACAATAGCAAAATTCTTAAATGTTCCCTTCACTATAGTCGATGCCACAGTATTTACTGAAGCAGGGTATGTAGGTGAAGATGTAGAAAGTATGTTATCAAGACTACTTCAAGCTTGTGATTTTGACGTTGAAGCAGCAGAAAGAGGTATTGTCTATATCGATGAAATTGATAAAATTGCCAGAAAAAATGATAATCCCTCTATTACCAGAGATGTGTCTGGAGAAGGAGTTCAACAGGCAATGCTTAAGATTTTGGAAGGCTCTGAAGTTCAAGTACCACCTCAAGGAGGAAGAAAACATCCCGAGCAAAAACTTGTCAAAGTAAATACAAAAAACATACTATTTATATCTGGGGGAGCTTTTTCAGGTATAGATAAGATTATTGAAAAAAGAATGAACAAAAGCCAAATAGGCTTTAATCACGATACCAAAGAACAAATTGATGAGGACAATATTTTACGCCATGTTACCCATCAAGATTTAAAAAACTTCGGTTTAATTCCTGAGTTAATAGGAAGATTACCTGTATTGACATATTTGGAAAGGTTGGATGAAGATGCATTGGTTGAAATATTGACTAAACCAAAAAATGCTTTGATTAAACAATATAAAGCATTATTTGATATGGAAGGTGTAAAATTGACTATCTCACCTGATTCATTCAAATACATAGCAGAGAAAGCTATTGAGTTCAAATTGGGAGCAAGAGGACTGAGAACTATATTGGAAACTATTTTAACCGATGCTATGTATGAGATACCATCACAAAAAGATGTAAAAGAACTTGTTGTTGATATTGACTACGTAAAGTCAAAAATTGATAATAGTAAACTGGTAAAATTCAAAGCAGCATAAACATTGTACTCACAACAATCTGATAATACCATTGTAGCATTATCCACTCCTCCGGGTTCAGGTGCGATAGGTGTGATAAGACTTTCCGGTAATAAAGCAATCGAAATTACAAATAGCCTTTTTCAAGGTGCAAACCTCGAAAAAGCGACAGGATATACCGTACATTATGGCAAATTAGTTGATGAGAAGAAAAATATCATTGATGAAGTACTCATTACTATTTTCAAAAATCCAAAATCATATACAGGAGAGAATCTGGTTGAAATTTCTTGTCACGGATCATCATATATAATCAATGAAATAATAAGATTATTTTTAAGAAATGGTGTAAAACTGGCACAAGCCGGTGAATTCACAATGCGTGCTTTTATGAATGGCAAAATGGATTTATCTCAGGCAGAAGCAGTAGCAGATTTGATTGCATCAAAGACCAAAATATCACATGATATAGCGCTCAAACAACTGAAAGGAGGATTTTCATCAGAAATAAAAAAACTTAGACAGAAACTCGTAGATTTTGCTTCACTAATAGAATTGGAATTGGATTTTAGCGAGGAAGATGTAGAATTTGCTGATAGAACACAGTTAAAAACCTTAGTAAAAGAAATATTGAATCTGGTATCCGGTCTGATAGAATCTTATAAATACGGAAATGTTTTAAAAAACGGTGTGCCAACTGTGATTGTCGGCAGACCAAATGCAGGCAAATCTACATTACTAAATGCTCTTTTGAATGAAGAAAGGGCAATCGTATCTGAAATTGAGGGTACAACCAGAGATACAATCGAGGAAGAGCTAAATATAAACGGCATAATTTTTAGATTTATAGATACCGCAGGAATTAGGGAGGCAAAAGACAGCATCGAAAGTATTGGTATACAAAAGACTATGCAAAAAATTAAAGATTCTTCATTGGTTATTTATATATACGATTCAAATCTATTAACCAAAGGTGAGGTAACCAAAGACCTAGAAGAACTAAATACAGGTACTACCCCCACCCTGGTTGTGGCAAATAAGATTGATCTTTCTGATAATATCAAAACCATTTCCGAAAAACATCTAAAAATTTCTGCCAAAGATAAAGATAATATCAAAGAATTAAAAACAAAAATATTTGAATCCTCAATCACTAACGACATTGATATGTCAGGTATATTTGTCACCAATGAAAGACATCTTAATCTATTGAAAGAAGCAGAATCAAACCTACAAAATGTCATATTGGGATTGGATACTCAATTGCCTGCTGACCTGATTGCTATGGATATAAGACAAGCAAATATTTCTCTTGGTGAGATTACAGGAACAATATCAACCGACGACCTATTGGGCAATATTTTTGGCAAGTTTTGTATCGGAAAGTAATCTTATTATATAAAAACCTAGAAATGACGAAAAAAGAGAAAGCATTGAAAATCGCTAATATATTGGAAGAATTGTATCCAGAAACACCTATTCCATTACAACATAAAGACTCATATACCTTATTGATTGCTGTTCTGCTTTCTGCACAGAGCACGGATAAAAAAGTAAATCAGTACACTCCAATTTTGTTTACTAAAGCTGACAATCCATATGATATGATCAAATTGTCGATTGATGAAATAAGAGAAATTATAAAACCAATCGGGTTATCTCCTCAGAAATCAAAGGCAATATTTAATTTGTCAAAAATATTAATCGAAAAACACAAGGGAAATGTGCCTGACAACTTCAAAGATTTGGAGGCATTGCCGGGGGTCGGTCATAAAACCGCTTCAGTGATTATGTCGCAAGCTTTTGGGCATCCAGCTTTTCCGGTTGATACTCACATACATAGATTGGCGTATAGATGGACTTTGAGTACGGGAAAAAATGTTACAAAAACAGAAGCAGACTTAAAACGCTTGTATCCGAAAGAAATGTGGAATAAACTACATTTGCAAATAATCTTTTTTGGAAGAGAATATTGTCCAGCACGAGGTCACGACCCGCATAAATGTCCAATATGTTCTAAATTCGGGAGGAAAACACTCTTCTAAAAACTTAATTACCCCCTTTTGCTTTCGCCTACAAATGAATCCTTCTTATCTCTAAATAATATATTGAATGTGGTAAGACTACCGTATATTCTTGTGATATATTGGTGTAAATTTACTTTCTCCACTTCTGTAAGATTACTGCTATTTATTCGTTGTTCCATCACTCTAATTCTGTCTCTGACCATTACTATTTTATGAAAAAAAGTTTCAATCGGAATTTCTTTGGATTGAAGGTCTTCATCACCGGGTTTCAATATCATAAGCCCATCATTCCATTTTGCTGCCATCGGAACTTCTTCTGTCACATCGCTCCATTTGCGCAATATCTTCACTAAAGATTTCTCGAATTTATCAAATGATGATATTTCTTCCTCTTCGATAGCTTCGATTATATCCCATGTGCTATAATGCTTTCCTACTTCTTTAATCCCATGTTGTATAAACACTACTTTATAAGCTGCTACATCAAGACCTACTATTACTCCAGCTCCATACGCGGGGTGATTTACCCTTGAACCAACACCCAAAATCTTATTTTCCATATTCTATGATTTTATAACTGCTTCCTTAAATTTTTTGACAATATCTTTGCCATCTCCGAAGCATACCTTTTCCTTGTATGTGAGGTCAAACCGGCATTAAAGAAAATAGCTCCTACATAATCTTGATTAATTTTCCAAAAGACTTTTTTCAAATCATCATTGTATGCGACTTCTTTATCAAATCCGTCAATTGATTTGTACCTATAAGGCTTTCCACTGTCCGGATACCTTATATCCCCTGAAGTCTTTTTTGCATCCAAAAAGGAATGAGCCCAATCCTCAAATTCTCCCGGCAGGGGATCTGTTTGGACGACCAAGAACATACTTCTTTGACTACCATTATCCACATTCTCCCATCTCACAAAACAAGATCTGGAAAAAGTACCGGAGGCCGGTAAATTTTTAATAGATATTTTATCAGAAGACACCTCCAATATATCCGCAAGCTCATCGACATTGATTAATGTACAGGGATTAAACAATTTTGCAACATTTTGTTGAGACTCATCTTCAACAGGTTCTGATTTAGGTTCAACTTTCGTAATTGGTTCGTCTTTTTTTACATTTTCAACTTTTACGTCATTCTTACAGGAAATGAAAAGAAAAAGTCCTAAAAACAAAATAATGTATTTATTCATTTTCATATTTTTTACAGTTTTCTCAAAACAACAATGCAAGAAACGATTTTTATCTTAAATTTAGTTTATTTTCTCTGAAATTTCTTTCAAATTTTTATAAACTTTTTGGGTAGGTAGTCCAACTATATTAGTATATGAACCAACTATCTTTGATATTTTGCACAGTCCAATCCATTCTTGGATAGCATAAGCTCCTGCTTTATCCAAAATCTCATAATTATCAATGTAATATTTAATTTCTTGCTTATCGATTTGATCAAAATAAACTTCTGAGATATCTGAAAAACATCTTTTCCCTTCTCCAAATCCAATACATACCCCAGTTATAACTCTATGTTTATTTCCTGATAAATCAGCTAAATATTTCATGGCTTCATCTTTATCATTTGGTTTTCCCAAAACCACTCCATTTTTTACCACTATGGTATCCGCAGTAATGACAATCTCATTTTTTATTTCATATTGTTCATAAAAAGATTCCAGCTTTTTATTTGATATAAATTCTGCTATGTCATTTACTTCACAGTTATCTGGAAAAGATTCATCCACTTGTACCTTGACTACTTTCACATCATATCCCATTTGTTCTAATAACTCTTTTCTGCGAGGAGAACCGGAAGCAAGTATTATTTTCACTCTATTCATTTATTAACTATGTTTTTACACAAAATAAAACACTAACATTACAATACCTAATAACATGAAAATTTTTATCAATTTACTCAAATTACCAAAATCCGTTTTGATCTTAGATTTTAACAGAATAAAGACAGTAAACAGCAAAAAAGGTATCACCAAGATATATGTATATAAAACAAAACAATCTTTATCCATATTGATATCCATTCTAGTCCAAAAAACCAATGCGATCAAAATCATTACTGCAATAATCAAAGAAATAATCTTTGAGGCTTTCTCTCCAAAAACCAATGGCATCGTTTTTGCTCCTTCAATCTTATCTCCTTGCATATCCTCAATGTCTTTTACAATCTCCCTATACAAAGAAGTCATAAATGAAAAAAACATAAAACCAAAAAAAACGTTCCTGATATAGTTGTATGACTCATCAGATATACTTTTGAGCAATAGCCCCGAATCATACTCAAAAACCAAGATAATCCCAATTACTCCTGCTGTAAAAATCGATACCAATAAATTGCCAAGAAGCAATACTTTTTTCAATTTATTGGAATAAATAAATAAAAATATCACTGCTAATACATACAAAAACAAATAATAAAATTTATCGATTTTGTAAGCTATATATAATGACAAAATCCATCCAATAATTATTAATA
>JALVAD010000025.1 GCA_027011385.1 Saprospiraceae bacterium
ATTTTAATCATATACTTGCGTGTAATTTATGATTAATAAGATTCATGTTCGTTTCATCTTGCGTATATTTTTAAAAAAAAGTATTTTTATACTTAATATGTCTTGGTCATATCTTCAGGAATGACCAAAATATAATCTCCAAGTTCTTTGTATTCTTCTTTGAACTCAATAGTCCCTGCTTCTTGTGTAGAGATAGTAAGTATTTTCAATTCAGGAGCATATTTATTGAGATACCAACCTATTGCACCGTGATTTTTTGAGTGAAAATCTCCTTGAAAATGAAGAAAAGTAAATCCTTTCTTATGATTTTTGTTGATGAAATATGCCATCGTAGCATCTTTAATAGCTTGTGCTTCCACAAATTCAACGTTTATACCCATTCCATGACCGGTATCCATAGACATCATCTCGTCATAATTGGGTGCTAATGTGTCAAAAGCTACAGGTAGGGGAGCAAAATATCTTTTAGCTTCATCACTCAATTCTTCTAGTCCCTTGAATCCTTTTTTTGAAACGACTCCGGCGTATCTTCTAGGAACATTTGTAGCATAAAAAGGAATATTATTCTTTTTAGCGTATTCCAAAACAGGTTTATAATCAGTTTTGTGATTTTTCCACAGCCTCATTTCACTTTCAAAATAAGTTTTTTTAATCGTTCCACTCATATATTCATCAAGGATAAGTTGATTGTCTGCTTCATACATTTCTGCACCGATTTGTAAGCTAGAGTCTATTGAAAATAAACGTTTAGTTAGCTGCAATTGCAACCAGTGATTCATTGAATTATTGTGTAATTCTCCAAAAAGAACTACATCCACATTTGACATTTTCTTAGCCATTTGCTCGAAATCTACAATTTTTCCTTTAGAGTCATATATAATATATGGTGTAGGTGATTGTGCCATTATAGACAAAGATATTAGTATAATGGCGGCAGTAAAAAATCTTTTCATTTTTTTTAAATTTTATAGTGTGTATTAATATTCTGACTAGCCTGTTAAAAAAGGATAGCTTTAAAACGAGCTCAAAATTATAAAAAGAAAATTGATATTTATTAGTATTATAGCTTAAATTAGTATTAATTTGCAATTCGTAAATATTTGCCTAGTGAAAGAAAGTAAATACAATATAGCTCAACCTTTGTTGTTAGCCATTGTTTTGGCGGCAGGAATGCTTATTGGGTATAGATTGAGTGATGAAGGAAACAAAGCTCTTGTTCAAAAGCAATACGAGAGCAATAATGAATCTGTCAAAAGTATAAATGAGGTTTTGAACTTGATAGATAATAAATATCTATACAAAACTAATTCAGTTAATCTTGCAGATAATATACTGAATAGTGTTGTAGATAAATTAGATCCTTTTTCAAGGTATATCAATTCAAATAATTATGATGCTATATCCGATAGATTGGAGGGGCATTTTACAGGTCTGGGGATTGAGAGCTTATTTGTGGAGGATACATTGTTTATTACAAATGTACTTGATGGAAGTCCTGCTGATAAAGCTGAATTGAAGTCAATGGACAGGGTAGTGCAGGTAGGAAATGCATCAATTGTAGGTGAGGATAGAGATGTTTCGGAGGTAAGAGATATTATAAAAAAATATAAAGGAAAGGATTTGGACTTAGTGATTGTTAATAGGAGGGGAATGAAAGTTCCGGTTACAGTCAATATTTCGAATGTAGAGCGAAATTCTATTAATAAAAATTTTCTTCTCAAAGATTCTATTGTGTATTTGTCGATTAGTCAATTTACTAAATATACTTACCGTGATTTTATGGAAATCCTTGAATCTTACGCTAAAAATGATAAACTGGGAAAGTTGATTATAGATCTTAGGAATAATCCGGGAGGTTATTTACGTGAAGTAACAAAAATATTAGATCAGTTTTTTGAAACTTCAAAATTAATAATGGTTAAGACTGTATATAAGGATGGGAGAGTTGATGTTTTGAAAACTAGTGGGCGCACATTCTATAGTATTAATGATATTGTTGTGTTAATAAATGAGAATAGTGCATCCGGGAGTGAAGTGTTGGCCGGTGTGCTTCAAGATTATGATCGTGCGACTATTATTGGTAAACAATCTTTTGGAAAAGGGTTAGTACAAGAACAGTTTAAACTCGATAACGGAGGTGCATTAAGGTTGACTATTGCCAACTACTTTTTGCCAACGGGAAGGTCTATACAAAAGGTATTGAATCTTGATTCAAACTTTGTGGATTTGAAGAGTTCTCATTATGAAAAGAAAGATACTTTTTACAGTATGAAAAAGAGCCGTCCATTGATATCGGGTAGAGGAATTTACCCTGATATAGAAGTCGAAGATGCTGAATTTAACAGGATGAACTACTTATTTTGGGAAAAGGATAGTTTATTCTTGAGTTGGAGTATTGAATATATCAAGAAACATCCTGAATTGTTAGTAATGGATGAAAATAAGTTTTTACTGTCAAGTATTCCATTGGAAAGTGATATTGTGGATATAAAAGAAAAACTTCACCAAGAGATTAATAACCCTGAAGTATTTTTGGCTTTTATGAAATCCCGAATTGGGTTTATTCTCTATGGTTACAATGCAGAGGGCAAACTTACAATTATTCATGACCCTTATCTACATAAAGCTATTGAATATTTTAGTAAATCTAAAAAGTAGCTGCGGGAAAACTTATTATCTCAGCTAGTGTCTTAAATTCTTTTTCCTTCAATAACCTTCATCAATTCTTCTTTGTAATTTTTTCCTATCGGGATAAGCTTTTCTTTACCTTTTTCCTTGACTTCAATCATATTCCCCATGATTGAATTTATTTTATCTATATTGATAATATATGATCTGTGTACTCTGATAAATTGTTTTGAAGGTAATTTCTCATCCAAACTTTTCATTGTTTGTAAAGTGATGACTCTAGAATTATCTTTCCTTATAATAACATAATCTTTTAATCCCTCTATGTAAATAATATCATTATATTTAACTTTCATTAATTTTTTATCAGCTTTAACATAGAAATAATCATCATCAACTATTGATTCATTTTTTGAATTTAAGGAATCTGAAACTTTATTTATAGCTTTAAAAAATCTATCAAAAGAGATGGGTTTTAAAAGATAATCAACAGCGTCAAGATCATAGCTTTCGATGGCATATTTATCATATGCTGTTGTAAATATCACGCAGGGGGGATTTTTTAAAGACTTTAAGAAATCTATCCCTGTGATTTGAGGCATTTTAATATCTAAGCAAATTAAATCTATTTTTTCTTCATTCAGTATTCTATTAGCTTCAATTGCGTTTTTGCATTTAGCCACTAGCTCTACATTAGGAAGTTGGTTTATATGGTTTTCCAATACTTGTAAAGCTAAAGGTTCATCATCTACAATAAGTGTGCGTATCATAATATTATTTTTTATTATTTAGATCTAAATATAATTCAATTTTATAATGAAATTTTGTATTTTCAATATCGAGTTTGTATTTTTCAGGGTATAGTAATTTTAAACGTTTTTTTACATTAGCCAAACCGATTCCTCCTTGTTTCTTTTGAAAGTCTTCATGAGTAAATTCAGGCTTTATATTTTCGACTGCGAAAAACACCTTGTTGTCCTTTACTATCAATTGAATGTTAACAAAAGCTCCCTCAATTACTTTATTAACCCCATGTTTGAAAGCATTTTCAAGAAAAGGAGTAAATAATAAGGGTGAGATTTTTTGGTCTGAAATATCCCCCTCCATATTAAATTCTATTTTTACATCATCCCTTTGTCTTAATCTTTCCAAAGCGAGATAATTCTGAATGTAATTGACTTCTTTGATCAATGATACCTTTGGGACATTGCATTCATAGAGCATATAACGTAGTATTTCTGATAGTTTTAATATAATATCAGGTGTTTTATCTGATTTGACCAATGCCAAAGAATATAAGTTATTAAGTGTATTAAAAAGAAAATGAGGGTTTATTTGAGATTTAAGAAATTTTAATTCTGAATGCAATTTTTCTTTTTCTAGTTTCTTTTTTTCTCTCTGATACTTTACCCATTCTGTCAATATCTTCAATACAGTTGAAGTTCCCGCGATAAAAAAAGTTGTTAAAAAAGTATAGTGCAGATTATATAGAATTTGCTTTTTAGTAAATTCATTGTTGTAATGAATGAGATATAAAACGGCACCCTTGATAGGAGTAATCAAAAGTACGGTAAGAATCAAAACCGGCACATATATTTTAAGAGACTTCCCTTTGAGGTATTTTGGAAATAGATAATAAATATTGAAATAAACGATAAAAACGTAAAATAATAAATTTATAGATTCAGTAATAAATGAAAAGCTTAGAAAATAATCTTTATTTGTCGAATTTGCAATTGAAATCAATACAATTATCCAGAATAGAATAT
>JALVAD010000026.1 GCA_027011385.1 Saprospiraceae bacterium
TCCTTATGCTTGGTTAGAGATAGAGGCTATTGATGTGGATAGTATTGAGGGAGGAAGTTTATCATTCCATGGAACATATCTTAAACAATATACAATACTTGAAAATTATTTTGTAACATTAGATAGAATTGCTGGGAATCGATATATATATATTTATATAAGAACTATCAATTATCCGCCAAAAATTACTGACTCCATCTATGTAGAGGCACAAGATACCGGGTTTTATCAAATACTGTATTAGAGTTAATTTGGTATAAACGAAAGTTTGTGAGCTTATTTTTTATAGAAACATCATTCGGCTCGGGTGTATTTCATTTTCGGGACGTAATATACATAGATTGGAAGATTTATACAGTATGGTAGTTGTGCTATTTTTGTATTAAATCCAAAATTTCTTTTTTCCTAACCGCTTTTATCGAATCTACATATATGGGAAACTGAGCATTATAAACAGAATCACATATTGTGTCCAATTTGCTCTTTATTTCTTTCTTTTTGAGTCTGTACAAGGAGTCAACTATCTTGATTTCCTTATCAGTTAATACATTTTTCTCTTTAGTACAGGAAGAAAAGGAATAGATGCTTAACAATATAAAAACTAAAAAAATATTACTACTCTTCATTTTCTAAAA
The DNA here is from genome assembly GCA_027011385.1 of Saprospiraceae bacterium. Classification (GTDB taxonomy): domain Bacteria; phylum Bacteroidota; class Bacteroidia; order Chitinophagales; family Saprospiraceae; genus JADJGA01. The sequence continues at coordinate 636 of JALVAD010000026.1, forward strand.
CTTGCTTTTTAAGTTCAAAATTCTTCCCTAAATATACTTTTCGCACCAATTCATCTTTTGCCAAATCTTCAGCCGAACCACTTCTTAATATAGCTCCCTCAAACATTAGATATGCTCTATTGGTAATCGAAAGGGTCTCCCGTACATTGTGGTCTGTGATAAGTATTCCTATGTTTTTATCCTTTAGCTTGGACACTATTGATTGAATATCTTCTACAGCTATCGGGTCAATACCAGCAAATGGTTCATCAAGAAGTATAAAATTCGGATTGGAAGCCAGAGCACGGGCTATTTCCGTTCTTCTCCTCTCTCCACCTGACAATGAATCAGCTAAAGTCTTTCTTACTTTTTGCAGCCCAAATTCATCTAGAAGACTTTCCAATTTTTCATTTATTTCAGATTTTGAAATATTCTGAAATTCCAAAATAGCTTTGATATTGTCTTCGACTGAAAGCTTTCTGAAAACTGATGCCTCTTGTGGTAGATACCCCACTCCTTTCCGGGCTCTCTTATACATAGGAAGCTGAGTTATTTCGTCATTATCAATAAAAACTTTTCCTGAATTGGGTTTGATAAATCCTACTACCATATAGAATGTAGTAGTCTTGCCGGCACCATTTGGTCCGAGCAATCCAACGATTTCACCTCTGTTCACTTCTATGGAAACATTGTTTACAACCCTGCGCTTGCCGTAAAACTTTACCAAATTATCACTTCTTAGTTTCATCTTTGTTTTTTGTTTTTAGCTTTATATTCTCTTCTTGACTCCAATTGGCTTTTATTTCATTCAAATTAAATGAATATCGTTTTTCTGCTTTTCGCCTTTTGAAATAATCTCCTCCGTCCCATTTCCCATTATTATTAGTATCCACAATGACCTCCAAAGTATATTTTCCCGGTAACAATGCACCATAAGCAATATCAAAATTGCCTTTATTTTTGATTATATCTTTTTGCAATATTTCCTTGCCCTGTTTTAGGCTTACAATATAAACATCGTCTTGTTTTAGACTATCAAAATGACAGGTCAATTGTCCGTAATCCTCTTTTTTATTAGTCGAAACAACCATTTCGACAGTATCATTTTTTACTCCATAATAAGTTTTCAAAAAGCCCGGCAATATAGATAATTTGTATTTTTTACCCTCATTCCATTTGCCCTTGAAAAGAAACTTGTGACTATCTGAGGAATCCATTTCATACACCAAACTCACATTGGTAATTATCGTATCAAATTTTATTTTTTTTGTCGTGTCTTTATTTTCTTTAATCTCCTGCTCAAACAGTATTATTTTGGAAGAATCTCCTACTAAAACAGCTTGATTGAACATCAAGGAAACAAATTTGTCAGGATGAGTTTTTATAATTTTGGTTTTATTGAGAAGTACAAGAGGAACCGGCTTCTTATATTGTTTTCGTATCTTGAAAATCATTGTATCGATCCTATTTTCACTTTTCAAAACCAAATTAATACTATCCTGTTTCTCCTTATTATCATACCAAATCAACAAACTGTCATTTGAAAAAGCCTTATCAAATATATCTACCGATGAGTACAATACTTTCAGGCTATCCGGCTTCCTATTGTATTCGATTTTGATTTTGCCAAAAGCTGCAACTGATTTATCCAAAATTTTCAAAGGAGAATCAGGAGTAAACATCTCAATAAGCAAATCTTTTTTCAATGAGTCATTTGTAATAAATACCATTGTATCCAAATATCCGATTTGCTCTGTCTCCATATCATACAGATAGTTGGCATTGCCGTCTTTCAAGGCAAAAACCTTGTAAAAACCCTCTTTTATATGTGTTATTTTGAATTTTCCGTCCTTGTCCGTATTAGCAAAATAATATGGTTTCGATTTGACGACAACAGAATCTTCATCTGTGTCATAAAGCAAAACGGTAACGTCTTTCAAAGGTTTGTTATCAAAAGAATTCACAACTTTCCCCTGAATTTCCAAGGAATCAATCTCATCTCCCGTTGAAAATATAAACACAAAATTTTCCAGTGGATTGCCCTCTGTAAAATCAGTTATGGACTTTCCGAAATTGATAGTATAAGTTGTGTTTTGCTTTAATGTATCAGTTTCATCAAAAACCAAATTTATATGTTTACCTCTATATGAAATCTTCGGCTTTTTGTCGAGAGGTGGAGATATCAAAATTTGATTTTTATTTTTGAGAGTTATCCATTCATCAAAGTATAAAGCTATTTTTTTAGGATAATAATTAGTTTGATAATTTTGTGTAGATTTTTTCTCAACCAACTTAGGTGGTGTTTTGTCTCTTGGTCCTCCTGATGGAGTTGCGGGTTTAGCACAGGATGACAATATGATACCAAAGATGATGATTATATATAATTTTTCTTTTATTGTCATTTATTTAGTTTGTTATTAAACTTATCAAATATAATGATTTTATCGTGATAATATTTTATTATCCATTCAAATATTCTTTTTTATAAAAAATATAAAGTATTTATTGGATTTTATAAATACTAATCGTAATTTTACGATTTGAAATTAAAGAATAAGATGTATAAAAAGAAATCTAAAAGATTAGCGCGATATGCTAAAGCTCTTTCACACCCTGTCCGTATTGAGATTTTGAAGCTTTTGGAAAATGAAAGTTGTTGTTTTACCGGTGATATGGTGATTGTTTTTCCGTTGGCACAATCAACAATATCTCAACATTTGAAAGAATTGAAAAATGCAGGTTTAATCCAAGGTGAACTTAATCCGCCAAAGACTAAATACTGTATAAATCAAGCAAATTGGGCAGAAGCAAAAGCATTGCTTTGTGATTTTTTTGACGTTGATTTCAGTAAAAGCACTTGTTCTATCTAATAAAAATTTTTTTAATGACATATATCGTATATTTACGATTAACAATAAATTTTTAAATATGAATATATTAGTATTGTGTACCGGAAATTCTTGTAGAAGCCAAATGGCAGAGGGTTTTTTGAAATCTTTTGACAAAGATATGAATGTTGTCTCGGCAGGAACAGAACCTAGCGGTGAAGTGCATCCCAAAGCCATTCAAGTGATGAATGAAGAAGGTATCGATATTTCCGGAGGGAAACCAAAGCCTGTTGATGATTTTCTGAACGATAGTTTTGATTATGTGATTACGGTTTGCGGTGGTGCGAAAGAATCTTGTCCTGTGTTTATGGGAAAGGTAAAACATCGTATTCACATCGGCTTTGATGATCCGGCAGATGCGAAAGGAACAGAAGAACATATACTGTCAGAATTCAGGAGAATCAGAGATGAGATTAAAAGAGATTTTAGCGATTTTTACAAGGAAAATATATTGTGTAAATGAAAAAAAGACTCAAATTTTTAGACCGCTTTCTTACTCTTTGGATATTTCTGGCGATGATAATAGGTATAGCGATTGGATATTTTTTTCCAGGTATTGCGGATACTATCAATTCGGCATCGTCGGGTTCGACTAATATCCCTTTGGCAATAGGATTGATATTGATGATGTATCCGCCATTGGCTAAAGTAGATTACAGCCTAATTCCCGGAATTTTTAAAGACACAAAAGCGATGAGTTTATCATTGGTATTAAATTGGATAATAGGACCAATACTGATGTTTGTACTTGCTATATTTTTCTTGAGAGATGAGCCCGGATATATGTCGGGATTGATATTAATAGGTTTGGCAAGGTGTATTGCAATGGTTTTGGTGTGGAATGATTTGGGAGGAGGAAGCAAAGAGTACGGAGCAACTTTAGTGGCTTTAAACAGTATTTTCCAAGTATTCACATATAGTTTTTATGCTTGGTTATTTATCACTGTTTTACCCAAATATTTTGGTGTAAAAAGTTTCGATATAGAAATATCGATTTGGGATGTTGCACATTCCGTTTTGATTTACTTAGGAATTCCTTTTTTGATGGGCTTCTTAAGCAGAGTGATTTTAGTCAAAATCAAGGGGAAAAGTTGGTACAATCGCAAATTTATTCCAAAAATCTCTCCGATAACTCTTATCGCATTGCTTGCTACTATTGTACTTATGTTTAGTCTAAAAGGAGGACTAATCGTGGAAATACCTCTTGATGTGATAAAAGTTGCCATTCCACTCATTTTTTACTTCGCAATTATGTTTTTTGTCAGCTTTTTTATCGGTAAAGCGATGAATATTGATTACAAGCGCAATGCTTCAATATCATTCACAGCGACAGGTAATAATTTTGAATTGGCAATTGCTGTTGCAATTTCCGTTTTCGGATTAAATTCCCAACAAGCGTTTACCGGAGTAATAGGACCATTGGTTGAAGTACCTGTATTGATCCTTTTGGTAAATATCTCACTATGGTTAAAAAAGAAATTTTATTGAAAAATGAATATAATTATAGGTATAATAATTCTTTCAGCCTCATTTTTATTCGCAATGCTGGGTTTGGGCGGAGGAATGGTTTATGTACCTGCACTAAATTGGGCGGGATATGATTTGATTACAGTTGCATTGCCATTGGGACTTTTACTCAACGGACTGAATACTTCCTTTGCTTTAATACAATTCGGAAGAAAAAAATTAGTGGATTGGAAGGGTGGAGCATTTATGGCATTTTCAGCACTCATTGCATCTCCTATCGGAGCATATACTTCTAAATACGTCAATCAGGGAAATTTAAAATTATTATTTGCAGTAGTTGTATTTGCTGCTGCCATTCGTATGTTGATGCAGGCAAATAAAAAAGAGCCCGAAGCAAAGGCACAGTTGAAAAAGCGAATTATCATTGGTATATTTATCGGTTTGTCTGTTGGATTTTTAGGCGGTTTATTGGGAATTGGAGGAGGTTTCATTTTCGCTCCGGTATTAATGGCTCTGGGATACAAAACAAAAGAGGCTGCTGCAACAACAGCATTTGTGGTTACTTTTTCTTCATTTTCAGGATATCTCGGACATATGGCAGATGGTGTGATGAATTGGCCATTGACCTTGATTCTTGTAGGTGCTGTTATTATCGGTTCTCAGTTTGGAGCAAGATTTATGAGCAATAAAGCCAAGCCCAAAATGGTAAAAAAGATATATGCAGTAGTACTGATTATAATAGCTATAAAATTTTCTTGGGGAGCAATATCAAGTTTATTGAACTAAAAAATTGAGGAGATGAAACAAATGTTTTTAATACTTCTAATGCTTTGGGGAATCGGAGGTTTTTCACAATCCAATAAAAATGCAAGAAAAGTCGATTGGAATGGTTATGTTCAACTTAGGGCTACCGGCAACTTTGATGATTACTCAAGCGCAATGGTTCGAAGACTAAAATTTTGGCTGAAATCCACTCCCGGATTTTCCAAACATTGGTCTTATAAAGTACAGGTTTTATTCTCAAATTGGAAGCAAGAACAATTGTTTTTACAAGATGCTAAAATCAATTACAAATCCGGATTATTTTCTTTGGATATTGGGCAATTTGTTCCTACATACAGTTTGCAATGGACACAACCGGACTATAATATTCCGTCATTGGAAAGAGCAATTGTAGTCAATACTCTTCACCCGGATGGCACAATGGGAGTCAGGGATATTGGAATTCAAGCCAACTATACCACAAAAAACAAGTTGATAGAAACGCATTTAGGGCTATTTAACGGATATGGAATCAAAGAATATCATTTCAATAATAAGGGATATATGCTTTCGCATAAAACAGCCATAAATATTCCTTTTAGTAAAAACTTACTGCAAATTGGCTATTCCTTTATGTACAGATATGCATATAATTTAAAGATAAAAAAAGTTCTTCCGGAAGACTTGTCTTATACGGGAAAAGATATCAGGTATAATATTTTTGCTAAATATAAAAGCAGAATATTGGAGATTCAAGCAGAATATTTAAATGCCGGGTTTGAAGGCAAAAAAGCCGATGGATACTATATTTTATCAGCTATAAATATAAAAAAATCACAGTTTGTTATTTCGTTTGAAGACTATAAAAATACCTATACAAAAAGCCATAATCCATATTACAGAATAGGATATAATTATTTGATAAAAAAGAATAAGATTAAGTTGTTTGCCGATAATTACTTCCAATTAATTGACAGCAAACTGAAGAACTATTATCTAAGTATCCAATTACAAATATTTTTTAAGTAAATGAATAATAAAATTGAAATATTATCCCCGGGAAAAAATTGCAGAAAATCAAAAAGGATAATTTTCAGAATCCGGGAATATTTAAAACAACAAAGAATAGAAGCCGATATAATCATAGTAAATGACTTGAAAGAAATGCAAAAACATAAAACATGGATATTGCCTACAGTGATTATAAATGGGAAAATAGTGGCAAGAGGATATAAACCGGCAGAAGATAAAATTTTAAAAAATTTAAATAAATAAAATATTGATAAACTAAAATTAATAATTATGACAAATGCAAAAGATTGGCTGGAATTCGGACAAAAATTTCACGGACACAAATGTCCTGCAATGCCAAATGGCTTAAGAGTAGCCGCAGCTGCTATGAATGCACTTGGTGTAGAACGCACAGGTGATAGTGCTCTTCATGCATTCCTTGACTTAGGAGAAAAACACTGTGCCACCTGCTTTGCAGACGGAGTACAGGTTATTACCGGTTGTACATTCGGCAAAGGAAACATTTCCAAGACTCATAAAGGAAAATGGGCTCTCACATTAGTTGATAAAAAGACAAATAGAGCTGTCAGGGTAACTCCCAAAGCAGAAGCTATGCTCTCAAATAAGAAGACTGAATTCTTCACTAAATACCGTATGGTAGGAGTACCACCGACACAGGTTCCTGATGAAGTCGTAGAACCATTAGTAAAAAAAGTAATGAATGCTCCTGAAGAAATGATGATGAATATTTCGGAAGTTTTTACCTATGAATGGCCAAAAGAAAAACATTCATTTGATGGATTTGTATGTGAAGAATGCGGAGAAATGGTAGTAGAAAAATACGGAAGAGTGAAAGGAAATAAGAAAGTATGTATTGATTGTGCTTTGAAATAGAAGAATATAAAGTAACAGTTCTATTTTAGCATGGATTTGTTATATAAGCAAATCCATGCCTTTTTTTACTAAAATCATTCATATTATTATTAATTTTTATATCTTCGCGACATAAATAACCAAATACCTGAAAATGTTTTTAGAACCACAATCCAGAGGTCATCGTGGTGGCTGGATAGAAGTTATTACCGGCTCGATGTTTTCCGGTAAAACTGAAGAATTGATACGCAGATTGAGAAGAACCCAATTTGCAAATCAAAATCTTATAATCTACAAACCAAAACAAGACGATAGATATTCCAAAGATAAGGTAGTATCACACGATGCCAATTTTCTTGAGTCCATAGTAGTCGGAGCTAGTGCTGAAATATTGAATGTACCAAGAGACATCCATGTAGTAGGTATAGATGAAGCCCAATTTTTTGATATGGATCTTCCCAGAGTATGTGAAAAATTGTCTCTTTCAGGAATCAGAGTAATAATAGCCGGATTGGATATGGACTTTATGGGACGACCTTTTGGTCCAATTCCCGAACTGATGGCTATCGCAGAATATGTCACAAAAGTACATGCAATTTGTCCACATTGTGGGAATTTGGCAACTCACTCATATCGATTATCCGATGAGACAGCTACTGTTGTATTAGGTGAAAAGGATAAATATGAACCTAGATGCAGAGTGTGTTACAATATGGGAAAAGCCCTTGATTTCAGAGCACAAAATGGTAGCAAAAAAACCAAAAAAAATGAAAAAAAGTCTTAATTCAGTATTGATATCCGTATTTAACAAATCCGGTTTGGATAATCTTATAAGCTTGTTCAAAACAAATAATACAATCATTTACTCAACAGGTGGGACTTGGAAATACCTAAAAGAAAAAGGTCTTGAACCTATAAAAGTTGAAGATATTACAGGATACCCTTCTATTTTAAACGGTAGAGTCAAGACTTTGCACCCTGGAGTTTTTGCGGGAATACTCGCCAAAAGGGAAGAAAACCATCTCAAGCAAATGGAAGATATGAATTTGCCACTAATTGATATGGTGATTGTTGATTTGTATCCCTTTGAAGAAACAGTTAAAAGCACAGATGAACAAGATAAAATAATTGAAAAAATAGATATAGGAGGAATTTCACTTATCAGAGCAGCAGCAAAGAATTTTAAAGATGTATTTATAGTCCCTTCTCAGGATTATTATCAATCGGCATATGAAGTTTTATTAAAAAATAATATGTCAACTGATATTGAGGAAAGAAAACTGTTTGCAAAAAGAGCATTTGCTACTTCCATGCATTATGATACCGCTATATACAAGTATTTTTCAGATAGCGATTTTCCTGTTATCACAAAAGCTGTTCAAAGTCCAAAACATTTGCGTTATGGTGAAAACCCACATCAAAATGCTTCTTTCTTTGGAAAATTGGATAATTCTTTTGTGCAACTAAACGGAAAAGATCTTTCATACAATAATTTGGTCGATATTGATGCTGCTATGAATATAATAGCTGAATTTGTAGACGAAAAGCCGACTTTTGCCGTATTGAAGCATACTAATACCTGCGGTTTGGCAACAAGAAATACAGTTGAAGAAGCTTGGGATAAAGCCTTGGAAGGAGATCCTGTCTCTGCATTTGGAGGAGTATTGATTACAAATACAAAAATCGATTTAAAAACAGCTGAGAAGATTGATAAAATATTTTATGAAGTTCTTTTAGCACCTGATTACTCTGAAGATGCACTTGGTTTTTTATCAAAAAAGAAAAAAAGGACTATTCTAAAAATCACAAATTTCACAAAGCCACAGAAAGTATTTAAAAACGTTCTTACAGGTTTTGTTACTCAAGACCCTGACAATAAAACAGAATCACTAAATGAGTTAAAGGTAGTAACCGGTAAGACTCCCGATTCAAGAGAGTTGGAGGATTTGATATTTGCCAATAAAGCTGTTAAACATCTAAAATCAAATGCTATCGCTTTTGTGAAAAACAAACAATTATTAGGTATGGGCTGTGGACAAACCTCAAGGGTTGATGCTTGTAGGCAAGGAATAGAAAAAGCTGAACGTTTAGGTTTAGATTTGACTGGAGCAGTAATGTCTTCTGATGCTTTTTTCCCATTTCCGGACAGTATAGAATTCGCGCATAAAGCCGGTATCACAAGTGTTATTCAACCGGGTGGCTCGATAAAAGATAATTTAAGTATAGATTATTGCAATGAGAATAATCTATCAATGGTTATGACAGGAATCAGGCATTTTAAGCATTGAAAATGACTTATAATATTTGTATTGATATTGGAAATACCAAAGTGAAATCAGGTATATTTCACAGTAAAAAAGTGATTGAACTAATCAATGGGATAGATAATATTTTGCATTCAGTCAATAATAAATATCATTTCAAAAATTGTATCATTTCATCAACGCGAAAAGAAATACCCAAGAAGATTCTTGACTTAAAGGAAGAGTTTGAAAACTTCGTTATTTTAAATGATAAAATGAAACTCCCTATATCGATTGATTATAAGACTCCTGAAACATTGGGTAGAGATAGAATTGCGGCAGCAATTGGAGCCAATTCATTATTTCCAAACCAAAATAATATCGTTATTGATGCCGGTACATGTGTAACATATGATTTTATAGATAAAAACAATGTCTTTAGAGGTGGCAATATTTCTCCGGGAATCTATATGAGAATAAAAGCGATGCATGAATACACTTCCAATTTACCTATGGTAGATTTGGTTGTAAATGAAGATTTTTTAGGAAAAAGTACAACAGAGGCATTACAAAATGGAGCGGTAAGAGGTACGTTTTTAGAAATTTCTTCGTTTATACAACTGATATTTGACAAATACGGCTCTTCAAACGTTATTTTTACGGGTGGAGACGCTAAATATTTTGTCAATAACTTTAAATCTGCGATATTTGCAGATCAAAATTTAGTCCTGAATGGATTAAATGAAATTATAAGAAAATATGAATAGTAAAAAATCGATTATTTTAAGCCTGATATTTGTTTTTGCATTTATCGGGTTGATGGCTCAACCAAAAGACAATTCTCCATATTCAAGAATTGGATTGGGGGATCCTGTGGACAATAGATTTGTTCATTTGAGGAGTACAGGATTGGGCGGAGCATTCTATCACCCATATCAAATCAATATAATCAATCCGGCAAGTAACGGCTATTTACAATCAACTGTTTTTGACCTTGGAATTTATGCAAAATATTCCAATTTATCAACTAATGATGGCTCTTCAGACGTATATAGTGGTAATATTGAATATCTGTCCCTTGGATTTCCACTTATAAATCCAATAAATGATTTACTTGAAAAAAAAGTTAGGAAATATGATCTGGGTTTATCATTTACTTTAATGCCCAATTCAAATGTAGGATTTGATATAAATTCGGTAAAAGATTATGAGAATATTGGTACAGTCTCTAGAAGATATAGAGGATCCGGAGGTACTTATAAATTTCTTACTGGAATCGGCGGAAGATATGAGAATTTTGCTTTTGGACTTAATTTGGGATATTTCTTCGGAAAGATAAATTATGATAAAAGCGTGATTTTTGATGATATTTCTTCCTCCTTTGCAAATGATTATCACGATGATTTTGGGGTGAACGGGTTTATTTATAATGTTGGTGCAATCTACAATTTGATTTTGAACAAGGACAAAATGACTAAAACCAATAATGTGAAACCTAAAAAAATCATTTTGGGACTATACGGAGGGTCAAAAACAGGGTTTAATGTAAATGGGACAACTTATAATAGAAGTTATATTGATAATTCACCACTTTCAGCACAGTCAATTGATACGGTTTACTACAACGATACTTTGCAAGGTAGAGGAACTCTTCCTACCAATATAGGAGGTAGTATCATATATAATAATCAAGAAAAACTTATAGTAGGAATAGATTACTCTATGACTATGTGGAATCAGTATCATAATGATATTAAAGATGAAACACTACACGACAGCTATGATATTTCTCTTGGAATGCAATATACTCCTGACGAAACATCTTATACCAGTTATTTTCGCAGAGTAAATTATAGAACATCATTATATTACAAGACTGATCCACGTAGTGAAAACAACACTCAATTTAATGAAACGGGGATTCATTTAGGAGTCGGCCTACCTTTTGTTTACAAGAGAAAGATATCTAGGATGAACGTAGATCTTAATTTTGGGAAGAAGAAAGGTGGTGGATTAATAAGTGAAAATTTTGTTAAATTAAGCTTTAGTGTAACTTTTAATGATACAGAATGGTTTGTAAAGAGAAAGTATTATTAAAAAAATCTTTTGATTATAGTAATAGGAATGATTTTTGATGTACTTTCTAGATTATTTGAGAATTAAAATTTTAAAAAAATGAAAAATCTGTTTTTAGTATTTATTGTTTCATTGTTAGCGATGAATGTAGCTTTAAGTCAATGTGAAAATTGGGTAGGAAAAGACTTTGAAGAAGACGCAAAGAACGCCCATTCAATTTACAGGCAATCAATGAAAATCAAAGATTACAAACTCGCATTTGAGTATTGGGAACAAGTATACAAAATGGCTCCAGCTGCTGACGGCAAAAGAGATTACCATTATTGGGATGGGATTAAATTGTACCAAGATTTATTAAGCAAAGAAACAGATGCCACCAAAAAGAAAGAATATGTAAATAAAATATTAGGACTGTATGATGCAATGGCTGACTGCTACCAACACAAAGGGATTAGCTTGAAAGGATGTTCCACAGATAGCTGCTATAATGCAAAAGTTGGTTATGTCTTAGGAAGAAAAGCCTATGATATGTTTTATACTTATAAAAGTTCATATTTAGATACTTACCACGATTTGAAGAAAAGTGTAGAATTGGGAGGAAATAACACTGAATATATTGTTTTAGGACCACTGGGTTTCATACTGGCAGATTTATACAAAAAAGGCACAGTTAAGAAAGATGAAGCTCGTGATTTAATTGAAAAAGTTCAAAATATAGCGGAATACAATATAAAAAACAACAAAACTTATAGTAAATATTGGGATCAATCTTTGAAAAGATTCGATTCAGACCTTAAAGATGTAGAGAAAGATGTCTTTGACTGTGCATTCTTTAAAAAGAAGCTCAGACCTATGTATGAAGAAAATAAAACTGTAAGTAAAACTGTAAAATATATTTTGGTAACTTTGAAAAAACAGGGATGTCCGGAAGATGATCCAATGGTACAGGAAGTAGATGCAACCTGGAAAATATATGCAGCTGATTTTAATAAAAAATTGCAAGATTCACTTGAAAAAGCAAATCCTGCTTTAGCCGGTAACAGGCTAGCCAAAGAAGGTAACTACCAAGAAGCAGCACAGAAATACCAAGAAGCTGTTAATACAGAAGCTGATCCAGATAAGAAAGCTCAGTTTTTATACGCACTTGCTTCAATACAATTTGCTCATCTTAAGCAATATGGAAAAGCCAGATCAAACGCTTTAAAAGCAGCAAACCTTAAAAAAGGATGGGGAAAACCATTTATTTTAATCGGAGATATGTACAGTAAATCAGCTAAATCTTGTGGAGATGCTTGGAATCAAAGGTTGGCTATACTTGCAGCTTTGGATAAATATATACACGCTAAAGCTATAGATCCAAATGTTGCAGCACAAGCAAATAAGAGAATTGGAAGTTTCAGTAAATCAAAACCAAGTCAAGAAGATGGATTTATGAGAGGATATAAAGCCGGGCAAGTGGTTAGCACCGGTTGTTGGATCGGAGAGAAAGTGAAATTAAGATTCTCTAAATAATATAGATATTTTTTACAAAATAGTATTAAGCCGCTTCACTTTTGGAGCGGCTTATTTATTTTTTCACCCATTAGGGTGACTGCATTCTAAACCAAATGATGTATCTTTGGGACATGCAAACAAGAATAATAATAATAGAAGACGAAGCAATAATCGCTGAAGAAATAAAATCTACTTTGACAATTTTAGGATATAAAGTTGTTGGTCATGCTATGAATAGCGATCGTGCACTAGACTTATTTGCGTCAACACAAGCTGATTTGATATTACTTGACATAAATTTAAAAGGGACTCTTTCCGGAATAGATCTTGCTAATATATTAAAAGAAAAATATACTGTTCCATATATTTTTTTAACTTCTTTCTCTGATAAATTCACCTTGGAAAAAGTGAAAGAAACAATGCCATATGGTTACATATTAAAACCTTTTAGCGAAAATGATCTTAAAGTAAATATTGAATTAGCACTTAGCAGATACCGGGATGATCAAAATAAAATGGTGTTTTCAAAAGAAAAAATTGAAAAGAAACTAAAAGTCAAATTAACCAATAGAGAATATCAAGTTTTAGTAGCATTTAAGGATGGTCTGACTTATAAAGAAACAGCAGATAAATTATTTTTGAGTTTAAATACAATAAAATCATATCAAAAAAAATTATTTATCGAGCTTGGCGTCTGTTCAAAATACGAATTGTTGCAGTTGGTAAAATATTGTTTTCTTTAATTAATGAAACTAAAAAATCATTTATTTAGCAAAATAAAATTATTTTATATGCGAATTATTTAAACAAATCGTCGGGAAAAAGCGTTTTTGAACATATATATCTTTAAAT
>JALVAD010000027.1 GCA_027011385.1 Saprospiraceae bacterium
CCTTGTTTTAAATCAGGATTAAATTCTATTAAATCATCTTCCAAATATTTTCTCAAAGGGATTATTACTTTTATATAGGGCTCGGTAATTATTTTGGATTGAATGGCAAATGTGCCTATAGATAGAGCTGTATTATTATTAATGATGTCTTCATAATTATAGCCACTGGCAATGTTTTTGGTTGCGGCATTTCGGATATTCCATAAAGGAATAATGTTTGAAGTTTGATAATATAAAGAAGTCGCCATTAAAATAGTAAAATATATCGGAAATAGCATTAAACTAATGCGCCTGCCAAGTTTATTATCAAGAAAATTATAAACCAATGGTCTATACAGAAAAGAAAATGTTAGGATGCTAAATACTCTATAAAATGGAAAATAAAACAAACTTACCCATTTATTTTTCTTTAAAAGACCTTGTGTTAGAAAGTCTATGAATGTCAATGAAGCACCGGTAAAATATACTATTTGAAAAATTTTAATACCAATACTAATCCATTCAATTGATACTATCGACTTTAAATGTTCTATATTAATTGCTAAATACTTAATCATAGAGTAAGAAACAACATAAAAAATAAGTAAAAAAGAAATAGCAAACATAACGCTCGATATGTTTTCTAGTTTCAATATATAGTCATCAAAAGAACCTACTTTCTTTTTGAGGTATTTCGTAAATCTAATACTGTAATTGAGTTTATCGTATTCAATTTCTCCAAATACAGAACGCAGTCCTAAACTTCCAATCCATAGTGCCCTTAGCAAAACATGAAACAATAGGTTGAAAATTAATATATCTATTGAAATAATAGCAATGCGATAAAATTCAATAGCCATTTCATTGCTGTTTACATAGGAATTAATCCAATAATGTTTGATTGGTTCTAAGGCGTAAAATAAACCGAAAATGGCAAAACCGGAAATTAGCAGTTCCAATTGCCAAGAGTCTTCTTGTAGCCTATCCAATAGTTTTTTAAAAGAATCAATTCTATTTTTCTGTTCCATTTATTTAAAATTTGACTTGCAAATGGACATTCTTTTGATATTTTCATTTAGCTTGTGATATGTGACAGCTCGATTACCAATATTGCCATCGCATGTATTTGCCCACGATGGCAAATATAGCATTTATAAATGATAAATCCAAAAGCTTAGAGTTTGAACACTTGGAAGCGGCATCTCTAAGAAACATGGGGAGGATTATATTTATCTTGAAAAAAATTGAAGCTTTTTCGAAACGAAAGAAACTGTAAAACGTTTTTTAATATCAATTCTATTTTCGAAATCCATGATATCATCTCCCAATATCATGCAAATATCTTCTTCGTTTACATATTCTTTCTTAAAAATTTCAAAATTTTATTATTCAATTCTAAGTGAAATTTTTCTCTATCAAATCCTTTGGGGTCAGTTGATGGTAAAAACAGAGGATTTCTCATTGATTCGGGAAATGGACTTAAAAAAGAAAAATGCCCTGCATTTTTAACAATTTTAAATACTACATTATCATTATGAGATAATTGATTGTTAATTATTTTTTTATGTTCTTCCAAAGTTGTAAATTTATCTTTTTCTGCACTAAAAAACAAAATTGGGATTTTAATAATATCCAATGAGTTATTATAGTTATAAAACCCGGTTGCAGGTGCAAATAAGATAATCGCTTTAATTCTTTTATCGACTACAGTATTTACTCTTGTACCTTCTTTTGTATACGGGATTCCACCGGCTAGGGCAAGAGTTGCATAACCTCCTATTGAATGTCCAATAATTGCAATTTTTTCTTTATTCAAATAATTCTTAAATTTACCTTCCAATATTGCATCTATTGTCAGACTAATGTGTTTTGGACTATTCTCGAAATTTTCAATTTTACCTGCAAGTTCATTATCATTCCTATTGTTCTTATAATGCTCAAGCATTACAACAATATAACCTTGTTCTGCCATAAATTGTGCAATAGTTAAATATCCTAAATAATTTCCACCATCACCGTGAGAAATTATTATGAGTGGATATTTTCCTTCTTTTATTTCTGCATTATTAGTTGCTTTAACAGAGAAAGGTCCAATATTTTGTATGTTAGATTTTATTAATGTAGGGTACATTACAATTGCCGGAAATGTAATGCCTCTTAATTCTTCAAAAACTTTAAATTTATTTAATCCTGCGTATTCATTCTGCATATTACTTACTTATTATATATCCAATTGAAAGCTCATATGCACCATCATCTATATTGAGAAAACGGTCATATGACAATCCAATTGAAAATGCGTTTATATCAATTATTGCAGTTAAAATATAAGTAGTAAAATATGATTTTCCTGTATTGTCTATATATTTTCTTCCATGAAGCCCAATTTGAAAATAATTTGAAAAATTTTCAGGCTTGAAATACCATTTGTTGGCTAATCCAATCGATAGTACATCGTCATTACCTTGAGAAATGTACATAAATGATGGAATTAAAGAAACTTTTTTAAATAATGGCACTTCTGAATTTCCATGGAGATTAAAACGGACATTAAGTTTATAAACACTTGATTTATGGAATGAAATATTAGGTCTATTTATAGTATTAATGGAAGTTCCAAGTTGAAATGATAACCTCGATTTAGATTTGTATTCCCATGATAGTCCCGTAGAGAAATTAAAAAAATGGATTTTAGAATTATATTCTTCCAGACTATCTTTTTGCCCTGGAAATTTAGCTTTGTCAATGTCAAATTGACGGTTAATATAGCCAAAATTAACGCCAAAAGAAATGGAGTGATAAGATTTTTTTGTTTTAATAAAATTATGCATAATTGAAGTAAGAAAATTGAATTGATTGCTTCCAAAATTAAGGCTACCAGCTCTATCAAATAATGTATTAAATCCAATACCCAATTTGCTAGAATTTCCAATTTTGAACTTTGAGTCAAGCGAAAGTGATCCCGTTTTATAAGATGCCTGCTTCAAAAGCGAAGGCCATTGATTGCGATAGTTTAAAAACAATCTTGCTTTACCATCAAAATTTCCGGTTAAACTAGGATTTAGATTTAATGGAGTATTTTCATATTGAGAAAAGAATACATCTTGACTATATATATTAAAACTTAACAGTAGAAAAATAGATGATGCTATTATTTGTAGTATGTTTTTCATATTTATATTTTTTTATTAGTTCTTCAAATTAATAAAGTTCTTAATTGTATTTTTCTTCCAATTCTTTTCTTATGATGGTGTTTAATTCTTATATATTTTTCGATTGCATTATAAAAATCTAAGTCTGCTTTTCCTGCATTCATCATTTTTTTCACTAATTCAAAACCTCCTTTTTCAAATGTTTTTTTAATCAAATAACCACCTAAAACATACCTAAAATCGGTATATTGATCAAGTGATTTCAATTCCAACATATTATTGAGGTTAATTTCGGGATGTACTATTAGATATTTTTTTAATTTTCTTAAATGCCAATCTAACTCTTTTCCCCTGCTCATTCCAAAATAAGTAGCCACACCTTCACTTATCCATAAATGACAATTAGGGAAATAGGGATTTAATAGGAAATGTATTAATTCGTGCGGATAATACTCTCCAATTCCTGAAGCATAAACAATTTTATTTTTAGGGTCTGCTTTTCCTGAAGGGATCTCTTTTCCACTATTTGCAATTAAAAAATCAAAACCTCTTGCTCTCAACAGTTCTGTATTAGTATTTGCAAAATAATAATCAACAGTATCTATATTCACTTTAAAATTTTCACTCAACTCAACAAGATAATCACTTTGTTCTTTTGCCAATTCATAGTTGAAATCGTGAAATTTAGGGTAATGATATTTTATATAGCCAATAGTTGTTGTATTGAAATTTAGGGTTGTATTAATAGCTAGAGGGTTAAATAATTTTAACTCTCCATTTTCCATTCCTGCATAAACGTGAAAGATATATTGAACATTACAAGTCCCTTCTTTTGATTTAAACTCCATAATTGAAGTAATCTTGAAATATTCAACAAAATTCTTTATACTTAATATCTTAACATCCGAATAACTAAGTAGTTTCAAATAATTATCCATTCCAAATTGTAGTTCTTTCTCAATTAGGAAATATGATTTTTCCCCATATTTCTTAACCTCTCGTGAATTCCAATATTTAGAACCCAAACTATCATCTCTTGTATTTAAGAAATCTAACCAAAGGTTCAGAGGTTCGGAAACTTTAAAAATACTCGTATCTATATCATAATTTACAGAAATAGATTGTCCAAATGATGTGAAAATCGGAAATAATATGACTATAAACAAAACTTTTTTCACTATAACTTCTCATTTTTAATGATAGGTAACTTACTTATTTATATAACAATAAAAAATCTTAGATTCCACATTCCTTGTC
>JALVAD010000028.1 GCA_027011385.1 Saprospiraceae bacterium
TTTACTTCATCTACTCTCTACTTGCTTAAAGAGCAAAACAGGCTATTTTCGGACAATTTTTACACGGTATTTTTTACATATTTATTTTTGTTATTCATTATGCATTGTTTTTCTGTGCGTAAATACACACCTTTTAGCAAGAAATTATTGCTCAAAATAGAAAGGTGTATTTCATTTTTTTGCTTTTTGCAACACTGCCCTCTAACTCCCCGTTTCTTCGTAAACTACGAAACCGGGAGAACCGCTACTCCCATTTTCCTCTGCAATTCTCCTGATAAGCGAGTGTCTCTGACTTCGCTTCTTGCAAAAATGCACTACTCCTGTGCTGATGCACTGGTTCTTTCACTATCATTTTTCGAAACAAAGTGAAGAAAAATTATTAGGGGGAGAGCAAAGCTTTTGCGGGATGGATGAGGGGGCAGATATGCCAATAAAAAGTAAAATCAACCAACAACGCGAAAAAATGAAATACACCTAAATAGAAATATCTATGAATAGTCTAGGTTAAAATTACTATATTTGCTGTTCGGCACACACGAAATGCTTTAAATTTAGGGCGGATGAAGTTCGAAATATGATAAAAATAATTATGAAAATTTTTGTATTCTTTTTTATATTTATTGCATTATCTATACAGCAAGAAGGACAGAAAGAGGATGAGAGGTTTAAAAGTTTCAAAATTGATACTATCAAGGCAAAAACAGTTATAGGACAATGGCAAATGAAGGATTATTCTGTTCAAATATTAAATATAAATATTATTTTAAAAATTTGGGTTTTGACGGTGGTTATGAACCCAAACTTTTAAAATTAGTAAATAATAAACCAAATCATTTTAAATTTGCTAATAATGCATCCCATAATTCATTTAAAATAGCCGAAGACAATTCATTACTTTTATTAAATGAAACAGGAGAAATTATAGCCATATATAAAAGTCAAAAAAAGTAAATTAGTTCTAAATCGGCTTCACAATCGCTATCGCGCTTGCGAGTCCTGGCTTGTGCCTTAGTCTCTAACACTTACACTATCTCCACCATTCCTTTATTAATTATACCTATTACTTTTCCCATGAATTTTTGACCTACAAACGGAGAGTTCGTTGATTTTGATTTGATATCTTCTTCTTTGAAATTAAACTCTTCACTTGGGGAAAAAATGGTAAGGTTTGCTTTTTCTCCTTTAGCAATAGTGACTTTATCCAAGCCGAGAATCTCTCTAGGTTTATTGGATATCTTATCAATAATAATTTCCAAAGGTACTTTTTTACCGATTTTGGTATTCAAAGTGCTAAACATATTTTCCAAGCCAATCGCTCCGTATTTTGTATCAAAAAATGCTTTTCGCTTGTCTTCAATGTCTAGTGGATAGTGGTTTGATACTATTGCATCAATAGAGTCGTCCAACAGTCCTTTTATAAGAGCATTATTATCTTTTTTTGTTCTCAAAGGTGGAATAACCTTGTGCATCGAATCAAATTCCTTTAGTGATTCCTCATCTGCAACCAGATTGTGATATGAAACCGTAGAATTTATTTTCAATTTTTTTCTTTTTGCTGCTTTTATCAATTTTACTGAGTCTCCGGTGCTAATCATATGAGAAATAATTTTTGCATCATTGTACTCGCAAAGCAGTATATCTCTTTGCAACATCGCAATTTCAGCTATTGCCGGACGTCCCTTCATACCGAGATAAACACTCAATTTACCTTCGTTGAGTATTCCGCTTTCACTGATTGTCATATCCTCCGGATGATTGATAATAGGTGTAGGTAGATTGGAAGAATAATTCAATGCTCTTGATAAAACTCCTGCATGAGCGAGAGGTATTTTACCATCAGAAAAAGCAACTGCTCCATGTTTATAAAGATCTACCATTTCAGCTAATTCCATTCCATTGTTGGAATTGGTTATCGCAGCAATGGGGTATATATCTGTAATACTTTTAGAGGCTTTGGATAAGATAGAACTAACTACTGACTTATTGTCCACAACCGGATTTGTATTTGGAAATACTGCTAATCCTGTAAATCCGCCTTTAGTCGCTGATCTTGACAATGTACCCAAATCATCAAGGTTTTCTTGCCCAGGTTCAGTTAATCTAGTACCTATATCGAGCCATCCCGGAGAGACAAATAGATCTTTCCCCTCAATTATTTGTGATTTGGCATCAGCTTTCACTTTGCCTAATTCTTTGATTTTACCATTAACGATGTGGATATTTGTTTTCTTGTTGTGATATTTGGAATTTTTATCCAATACTGTTACGCCTTTTAATAGTATATTCATTTTGAGTAGTTATTTATTTTTCCAAAATCTTAAAAGTAATATTTCGATTGCTAAAAATAGTAAAGCTAAAATAATTGCCCATTTCCACAATTCCACCCCTCTTTGTTTTGAATCAATCAATTCCGTAAAATTAATATTGTCAGAATCTTTTCCAAAATAATTTATCTTTTCTTTGAAATCTTTCTTGATTTCCTTATCAGAAACATAGTTTAAATCAGATTCTGTCCTATCATAATTAAATGCTATTTTTCTGATGATATTATTATTAATTTCGACATTATAAATTCCGGATTTGGTTATTTCATCGCTTACAAATATCTTTAGCCCTGAATCCGTGTTCAACTGCTTTGGAATAAATTCAGTTTGATTCCCCACTATTTTAATCAAGCCTTTATCAGAAGATTTTATATCATTTATCTCAATGCTTTTGTCTTTGCCAATGGAATATGCCAATCTTTCTTTATTGCTATTGTAAATAGCCATTTTGAATATCATAGGAATAAAAACATCAGGATTTTTTGCCAAATCATTAATATCAATTGAGAAAGGACTTGAACATAGATAGACATTTCCTTTTTTAAAATTGAATCTATCGATAAAAGACTCTCCGTTTTTAAACTTTATAACGTGATACGAATTGCGCGATTGAAATTTCTTGATAGGGAAGTTGGCTTTTACTCTTATCGGATTGATATTACGAGTTATCTTTTCATATACATCAGTGAAGACAAATTCATTTCTATTCAAATTATTAGCTTCGTTTTCTTCTTTTTTGTATTTGTCGAGAATATTGGCATTTATTGAACTCAAAAAACTATTGTATGAATCCAAATCAGCGTCTTTTGACGGAAAAATCAATACATTTACCCCTTTTGAAACAGCCTCTTTGAGAGAGTTTTTTAGCCCTGAAGAGATATTTGGGATATCTTCTAAAACAATAAGCCTGTTCTTGTCTAATCCTGAATAATCTATTTTATTGATATTTTCATGTTTGAATTGAAATATTTTATTGGTCTCAAAAACCGCTTTCAAATATGTATTTGCCCGGTTGTGGTTATTGATATTTAGAACTTGTATTTTATCCGGTACATCAAAGGCTATATAATAGTCATCATCAAAAACAACAGGGTAATCCTTGATATTGATTTTTGCAGTATTCCAGCCATTGGTTTTGATTCTCAATTCCAAGGTGTCTGTTTTGGAGGAATTAGCTTTGATGTCAATTTTTCCCGATGGGTAATTTTGGTTGTTATACTCAATATTTACAGGAATATCACTTAAATTCTCATTGCTGTGATTGCCGATTTTCACAATCAATTTATTTACCTGATTCAGTACCGGTACTGGATTTTGCCAATAGCAACTGTCAATGCTGATATTCTTTTCTCTCACAGGCTGCAATGCTATGATATTATAATCAATAATCGTATCAATATCGCCGGTATCAATATCAAATATAGGTCTTTGCAAATCTGATATCCAATAGATATACTTATTGTCGATTTCATTGTTTTCCAAAGATTGTTTTTGTCTCTTTAGTATATTTTTTATTTTTTTGACAGCGGGACTGAGTTTTATTTCATTTATTTTTTCTAATGCATTTTGCTTATCAATCCATTTTTGTTCACTACCATACAGTTTGTTTGTAAGTATTTGATAGCGGGTATTATCAGGAAATCCATTAACGACCTGAGTTGCTTTGAGTTTTGCCTTATCTATCAAGGGGGCGTCTTCACTCATAGTCTGCATACTGAATGAATTGTCGATAAAAATACTTACTCCTACAGTACCTTTTTTTATCTTTTCTCCAACAGGAATATAAGGTTGGGCGAAAGCAAAGACCAAAAAAGCAATAGCTAAAATTCTAGAGAGCAAAACCAAAATATTTTTTAGTTTATTCTTGTTTGTGGTCTCTTCCTTTATCTCCTTAAGGAATTTAGTATTGGAAAAATAGACTTTCTTGAACCTCTTGAAATAGAACAAATGGATAATGATTGGTATCAATATCACGGCTAAAGCCCAGAGAAAAGTAGGGTATAAAAATTCCATATTGCGTACAAAGTTATATAATGTTTTAAAAGCTTTTACTAAAACACATAT
>JALVAD010000029.1 GCA_027011385.1 Saprospiraceae bacterium
TCTTTAGACTAAATATAAATAAGTGTACAAAGCTATAAATATATTTTAAAAAATAGTAAAAACATAGGCATTAATATCACTCACTTCCGTCAGGATGACATTTATAACAAGCTTCACTTTCGTAAACATATCCACTTTCCTCATCGTGTTTATCGTCCATTTTTGATTTTTCATGTTTGTGACAATCCAGACATGTAAATACCGAATAATCACCAGGATCAATGTGGCAATCTGAGCATTGGGACCATTCTCCTTTGTGTTTTCCTGAAAATATCGGAAAGTCGTTTTCATCATGATTTTCGTATTTTGCAGGACTCCAACCGGGATCAAGGGAATGACATTCGGAGCAATCTTTAGAAAAAGAGCCGACTTGATGATCCGGATTTACCGTATTATCATAATCTTTACTGTGGCAACTATAACATTCAGGAGATGTATCCATATAATTGCTACTCGTATGACAAGACGAACAATCTTTTATATTATGTGCTTTTTCCAGAGGGAAAAAATCATGTGAAATAATCCAGGTTTCAGCTTCCAATTCATGACATTGATCACATTCTTCAGGAAAATTTTCCTCAATATGATTTGGGGATGTTGTATTGTTGTAATTGGATTCGTGACATGCAATACAAGCATTATCCAAAGGTTCAAATATAAGTTCAACACTTTTTTCATGGCATTCCGAACAGTCCAAAACCCAGTGCAAACCCACAAGAGGAAATCCTTTTTCTTCATGAATAGCACTAAAATCCTCAATTAGCCAATCTTCATCGCTATGACATTCACTACAATTTGGCGAAACTGTACCATTGTGTATATCTTCATGACAATCTATGCATTCGTCTTTCACCTCTGATAATATAAGAGATTTATGACACTCATTGCAATTTATATTACTATGCATTCCCTCCAGTACAAAATGAGTTTCCTTATGGTCAAAACTGATGTTTTTTATATCCACATCCCACGAATCCGAAGTATGACATCTGGCACAATCGATAATAAAATCTTTTCCATGCGGGTTCTGACCATAGTTTATTTGTAAGGCGAAAACCAAAATCAAAATTATTTGTGACAATCTATACATTCTAATTTTCCATTTTTATATACTATATAATCTTTTTCCTTATTCTTTTTATGGCACTCAGTACATGAAACATTTTTATGTGCTCCGTCAAGTTTAAATCTTGCATTATTATGATCAAATCTTGATGCATCCCAATTATCAGGAGTATGACATTTACCACAATCCGTAAAATTATCCCGGACAAATTGTCCTTGATGTTGATCATCGTGACATTTATCGCATGATTGTACTATACCTTTAAATTTTACCGGAATAGCATCACTAATTTTTTTATGACAAGAACTGCACTCTATTGACAAATGCTTTCCTTTAAGCTCGAAACTGGTCTTTGAATGGTCAAAAGTATCAATTTTATTCCATAAACTTTCTGTATGACAATTATTGCATTCTTGATTGTTATAATATTTATTATCCAATTCTCCTTTGTGGATATCTTGATGACAATCTATGCAATTCGTCCCTAGAGACTTGTATTTCCATTCCTTTTGATTATCCTTTTGGTGACAAGCAAAACAAGGTGTAGCTTCATGAGATTCTCTCAATGGAAAATTCGAATTATTGTGCCTGTCAATATCAAAATCAAAGTCTTCAAATCCCATTTCATTATGACATTCTTTACAGTCTTTTACCTTATTATCAATAGTCAATTCTCCTTTATGAAAATCTTCATGACAATCTATACATTTATCATGTGCAACAGGATTCAATAGTTTTGTCTTGTGACATTTTTTGCAATTAACCTTTTGATGTTTGCCTATCAAAGGATAATTTGTAATATTATGATTAAACTTGTCCGTTGACTTTATTTTATTAAATGTGGTCTCGGTATGACAATTACTACAATCTGTGCCAAATCTCCCTTCATGTTCATCATCATGGCATCTATCACAATCAAAATCATCAAAGCGCTTAAAATCACTAAAAATCTTAGCCTTGGGTAAATCAGGCGAATGACAAACAAAACAAGCTACCCTTTTGTGTTTTCCTTTCAATTTATAATCGGTACGATTATTATGATTAAATCTTTTGGATACAGTTTTTATTCCAAATGAATATTCGGTATGGCAACTATTGCATTTTGTTCCCAATGCTCCATTATGGACATCATCATGGCAGTCTGTACACTTTTTAAATGCAATATTTTTAAATTTTTGATATTTGTTGTCCCCTTCCTCTTCAATTTTATGGCATTTCTCACAGTCAACATCCTTGTGCTTTCCTTTAAGTGGATAATCAGATTTATCGTGATCAAACTTATCTACTTCCGTAAATTTATTATAATTATGGCATTCAATACAATCTTCGGACAAGTCCCCTTTATGGTAATCGTCATGGCAACTAAGGCAATCAGTACCCATACCCAAATAAGTATCTTTATCTTTTCTTAATTCCCTATCATCTATGTAATCGGGTTTATGACAATCTTTGCAATCAATCCTTTTGTGCTCACCTTTGAGTTTATAACCGCTAAGAGTGTGATCAAATTTTTCTTCATCAAAGCGAATTATCTGAAAATTAAGACCATGGTGATCACTATGGCACTCTGCACAATCTTTTTTCCTAACCTCTTTGGAATTATGATACCCTCTTTTCCGGGAAATCAAAGTCTGAATTTCTTTGTGGCATTTCAAGCATTTTTCATTAGATACTTTTTTGCCAAATTCATGACATTCTGTACAATTACTTAAACCCTCCAATTTGCTATGACCCTTGTAAAGAGTACCGGGCGACAATTGAGCATTCGCAATATTTATGAAAAATAAAGTTAGGATAAAAAATGAAACAATATTTTTGAACATATTAAATTCTTATTTTATCAATAAATCCTCTTAGCTTCCTGCATGATAACTTCAAAAAAGTAACCTGCTCCCAGATCCAATTTCGTATCTATCTTGCCTTCAAAATAACATTCTTCACCTACCCTAGCATTATCTTTTGATGTAACCACAAGATTATAACTTTGACCATTTTCATCTTTTTGCTGCAAATGTATCCAGTTTTTACCCATTATATTGATATTAACTTTAACGCATTTGCCACTGACTTCTATTATTTCCCCCTTGTATTTTTCAGGTGAAGACAATAAATCTGAAATAGCAACTATATTGTCTTTTTTATGATCACTTTTTGCTTTTGCCATATCAGAATCTTTTGATTTGGTATTTACCTTATCCAAAGCACTGGTTTTCGTAAAAACAGGAACTTTGCTTATTTTTGATATCAAATACAATGTATCAAAAACCATATTGTGTTCCTTGCTATAAAAATTCAATTTAAGAATTCCTCCTTTGTAATAAAATACATCCCCATTATTAAAAGGCATTTTCCACGTAGATAACCAATAATTCCTTGGACCTTCTTTTACCTTTAAGTAAACATATCTCGATGCATCCTTTGAATCAACAACAGTAACTTTATGCACATCATCTTCCATAATATTCTCCTTATTAATATCAACAGAAGCGGTAGAAGACTCCGCCTTGACATTAGTACTAGTTGAATTCAATGGTTCAATTTTCACAGGTTTTGAATTGCATGCAAAAAGTATAAGCAACATAAACACAAAACTTAATTTTATCATAATTTTCATATTCTTTAGTAATTTTTTTATATAATTAATCAATTTTATTTAAACGATATAATATTCTATCAGAAAATCGTTTTCAATCATCATCGTCATCATCATCATTTTCCTTTTTTGAATTGTTTAAAAACTCTTTAGTATCAGAATTAATCTGTTTTTTGTTTTCTCTTAACTCTGAATGGCGAATTTGCCCTCCTAAATTTCCAACCTGAGCAAAAATCCCAAAAGTCACCAGTGAAAGAACGAATGTAATCAATGTAATAATTCTTGTATATGGATGTTTCCTGAAAATTGCTATTAAATTGATCAATGCTAAAATACCCAGAAACATCATAAACCAAATAGCAATTTCAGCAAATTCTTCATGATTTTCAATTAAATTCTCAGAAACACCGATTATATGTTCAACTGTTTCCTCTGCCCCTTCACCTGTCAAAAATACAGGAATTGAAATTATTGCCATTGCTATAAATATTATTAAAGCGACTTTATTTATTGTGTTATTTTTTGATATTAGGCCATAGAATAAAACTCCTGCTCCTATGATTGTTCCTATAATTG
Organism: Saprospiraceae bacterium; assembly: GCA_027011385.1. Taxonomy (GTDB): domain Bacteria; phylum Bacteroidota; class Bacteroidia; order Chitinophagales; family Saprospiraceae; genus JADJGA01. The sequence continues at coordinate 4,236 of JALVAD010000029.1, forward strand.
GAAAATGATTTAGTATTAAATGAATATGTGCTGAATCCATAAATTTAAATTTTTATTGTTATTAAAAGAAGTGATACTTACTTTAAATTCAAATCAGACTAGGAGGGCCCCTCAATCCATTAAGAAAAACAATAAAACCATTTGTATAAATAC
>JALVAD010000030.1 GCA_027011385.1 Saprospiraceae bacterium
ATTTTACCTATTATAGCCTTGATTGGATATAACCACGTTATATACCAAACAAATCTATAAACTTATTCCACTTTTTCCTAAAAGCAGAATATAAATCATCTAGAATATTTATGATTTTTCTTTGTTTACCTTTAGTGTTAAAATACCTTTCTCAATAAAAAGGAATCATTGTATATAAAATAAAAAGCGTAGGAATAAAACATATTTTTTGTCACAGGTCTGTAATACAGGTCTGATCTGAGGCTAAAAACAATCCCTTTTTTTATTTTATAATCATAGATAAATTTGAAATTGTACAACTCCCTATCGCTTATTTGAATATCCGGAAAATGATCATAAACGGAAGCAAATATATTTTCACCTCTTTTAGCAATAAAATTATGCGCTTTCCAATAGCCAAGCATCAACTTCAAAGATCCAAAATCAATATTAGATTTGAGATAATGTCCATAACCCTTATCAAATGCCTGATGAAATTTTTCTCCTTCCGGTGGATTTGAACCGGCTTTGTAATCAAAATAATCGTATTCCAAACTAACTCTTTTCAACCATTTTGCTCCACTACTATAAATCAATTCCAATCCTGCCATTTTATTATTCAAAGACATGATTGAGCCACGGTTTTCATCGTGCTTATCAATTTGTCCTCCGGCGTGTGTCCATGTATAATGAAGAGGCAATTTGACTTTGAATCGGTTCGAAAATTCATATTTAAGATTAGCTCTATAGCCTAAGACAAACTCTTCTTTAAACGGATCATCGTAGAAAATAAATTTTTCCCAATTCATCCATAAATCACTATCAAAATACTTGTTGTTAAACAAAAATTGGATGCCGTACTCAATATTTTCCGAATAGTATCTATCGAAAAGGAACATTGGCTCGTATAATTTGTGATCTAGGTTTCCATATAGATGTCCCATTACTACCTCAAGGGATTTTGAGAGTTTTTGCCTGACTCTAAAAAGAGGAATTGGCTTATACAAATCGCTTCTTCCCGAATACTTCTCGATAAAATACCCTGCTTGAATTTGAGTGTTATTTGTAGGCTGATAAACGAGTTTTGGCTTTGCCATAAACCCGATTCCCGTCCAACCTCTTATCACTTCAAAATACTCATTGTTTTTAAGAAAAGATGTAGTATTTACATCCAATGACAACTTGTAAATATTTGTATCCTGAATTTCCTTATAGGTATAAAATATTGAATTGTCTTGTCCATTTAGCCCAAATGCAAACCAAACAATCACAATTATAAACGAAACTTTTCTTTTCATATTGAAAAAATTACTGTATCTATTAAAATAAAAGTATTTGAAATGAAAAAATACTACCTAAATAGACGCGAATTACTTAAATTTCTTCAAAATTAAGAATTGAATTCTAATCACAGGCATTTTGTGGAGATTTTTTGGCATAAAAAAAGCTTCTTAAAATAAATTAAGAAGCTTTGTGACCCGGCTGGGATTTGAACCCAGGACCCACGGCTTAAAAGGCCGTTGCTCTACCGGCTGAGCTACCGAGTCTCTCTAGCTTTAAAAAGCGAGTGCAAAGATAAAATGTATTTTCTATTTTACAAATACATTTTAATAAAAATTAAAATTATTTTGCTTTTTGCATTAAAATGGTAGCTAATCAAGCAATTTTTGATAATTTTACCACAACTTTCAAAGCAGTTATGAAAAAAAAGAAAGAATACACAACAAAAGATAAGCTTCATGAAATCATTTTTGAAGCAGATACTTTTGCAGGAAAATTGTTTGATGTCATTCTTCTTATACTTATTGCTTTGAGTATTATAGTTGTCATGCTGGAATCGGTAAATAGCATTGACATTCATTACCGCAAAATACTTGTAATAATAGAATGGACTTTGACAATTTTATTCACTATCGAATATTTTTTTAGAATTTATAGCGTCTATAGACCGATAAAATATCTTACTAGTTTTTTCGGGATAGTAGATTTACTAGCAATACTACCAACTTATTTGAGTCTTATCTTTATCGGTACTCAGTATCTTCTCGTTATAAGAGCTCTCAGGTTGTTGAGAATGTTTAGGATATTCAAACTCGGCAATCATGTCAACCAAGGCAAAATAATCACAAAATCTATCAAAGCCAGTATTCCAAAGATTACCGTCTTTTTATATTTTGTAATTTTAGTAGTTATTATTTTTGGTTCGATTATGTATTTGGTCGAAGGTAAAACAAACGAAAACTTCGATAATATACCAAGAAGCGTATATTGGGCTGTTGTCACCCTAACTACTGTCGGATATGGAGATATTGCTCCTACTACTCCTTTAGGCCAATTTCTAGCCTCAATAATTATGATTTTAGGATATGCAGTTATTGCAGTACCTACCGGTATAGTATCCGCTGAAATAGTTCAGGGTTCACAACATAAATCAACGGAAATGGAAACGCAATCTTGTAGATTTTGTGGAAAAGAAGGGCATGACAACGATGCAGAATTTTGCAAATATTGCGGGCAAAAATTAAATGTGTAATGATGAAGAGATATAGCTTTATGGATGATTATAGTGAGGGTGCACATCCAAAAATACTAAAAGCACTACAAGATAATAATTTTCAACAGCAGCTGGGCTATGGTAATGACGATTTTTGTCTAAAGGCAGCAAATTTAATTAGGCAGACCATAGCAGCACCCGGAGCAGATGTACATTTTGTATCAGGAGGAACCCAAGCAAACCTCCTCGTTATTTCTGCATCTTTACGACCTTACGAAGCTGTAATTGCGGTCAAAACAGCTCATATCGCCGTACACGAAACAGGTGCGATTGAATTTACAGGACATAAGATTATCGAATTAGATACAGCTGATGGAAAACTAACTCCCGATATAATCAAACCCACATTGATTGAGCATTGTGATGAACATATGGTAGTACCGAAAATGGTCTATATCTCCAACTCAACGGAAATGGGGACAATTTATACAAAGAAAGATTTAGAAGAACTTCACCGGTTTTGCCTTGAAAATGATCTATTACTATATATGGATGGTGCTAGATTAGCTGCTTCATTGGTAGCTAGGGAACAAGATTTGGCCTTTGAGGATATTAAAGATTTGGTTGATGTATTGTATATCGGAGGTACTAAAAATGGGGCTTTACTTGGTGAAGCCATAGTTATCTTCAATGAGAAACTAAAAATCAAGTTTAGATACTCTATGAAACAAAAGGGTGCTCTATTGGCAAAAGGTAGAATTTTTGGAATTCAGTTTGCTGAATTATTCAGAGGAAATATGTATTTGGACATAGCAAGTCATACAGATAAAATGGCCGGGAAATTGGCAGAGGGAATCAGAAATTCAGGATATGAATTTCTTGCCGAGCCACAAACAAACATCCTATTACCGATTTTCCCTCGAAACATCATTACCAAATTGAAACAAAAATTTCTTTTTCACGAATGGAGGAATATAGATAGTGACAATGTTTGTATAAGATTGGTTACCTCATGGGCAACCGAAGAAAAACATATCGATAACCTAATTGCAATTATATAGCGTCATCAAAAAATCAATAGATATTAATCCCACATACTTTCCCAGTATTGGGGCTTGGTTTCTTCCTTTTTTTGAAACCAATAGTCTGCGCTTACTATTCTACCGTCCTTTGTCTTGAGTTTACGATCATAAACCCATATCACAGGGTTAAACATCATGTCAGTTACCCCGACAGTATAAAGTTGAGGATCTTCCTCACTTTTTCTTTTCTCTTCTTGAACAATAACTTCAAATCCATTATACTCAAGTAAATCTTTTAAAAATTGCATTCTTTCCTCTGATATCTTTTTCTCTACAAAGCTTACCCTTGTTCCATTTATTTCTCCAAACTGATGTTTTGCTGCAAAAGGCATAATAATATATTTTTATATTTAAATCTATTTTAATCCGTCAATCTTGCATTAATGCAGATTTTACAATACTTTTTTCTATTTCAAAAACATTCCCACCAATTCATTGATATGCTCATATACCGGACTGTACAAACCCAACAACAAAATACCGACTGCCGGTAATATCAATCCTATCTTCATATACAAATCACTCTTAAATGCCGGAATAGGATCATCGTTCTTACGTACAAACATAGCTCTAACAACAAGCAAATAATAATATAGCGAAATCGTAACATTTATTACAGCAAAAAATATCAACCAGTAATAACCTACGCTTGCCGCTGACATAAACAAGAAAAACTTACCGAAGAATCCGGCTACAGGTGGAATACCTGCCAATGAAAACAATGCAAGCATCATCAATACACTCAATAATGGATTTGTACGGTAAAACCCGTTGTAATCATCCATTTCCTCTTTACCTGTTTGGTTTGCTATTGCATATACAACTCCAAA
>JALVAD010000031.1 GCA_027011385.1 Saprospiraceae bacterium
CTATAGGTAATCAGTTGATAATATCTGAAAATTATATAACAAATCTTTCTAGTCTTAATAATTTAACTTCAATTGGAGGAAGTTTAAGGATAGGGAATAGCAATAGTTTAACTTCATTAACAGGGTTGGAAAATTTAACTTCCATTGGTGGAGAATTGAGTTTTATTAATAATAATTCTCTTAATAATCTTAATGCTCTTTTAAACATTACTAATCTAAATAGTTGGATTTATATTGAAAATAATGATGCTTTGACAAATTTATCAGGATTAGACAATATTTTATCAATTGATGGCTATATTTATATTTCTGAAAATGACAATCTAATAAGTTTATCAGGTATTGACAATATTGATGCTTCCACAATCCATTCCTGGGCACCTAACTTTTATGATGATTTGGCGATATTTAATAATTCAAGTTTATCTGAATGTGCAGTTCAAAGTATTTGTGATTTTCTGGTGCTACCAAATACAACAACCGATATTCATGATAATATGTTTGGATGTAATAATGAAAATGAAATAGCTGATGGTTGTGGAATAATTTTTCCACCTGAATGTTCGCAGTTGACAAATCCTATTGACGGTTCGGTAGATATAGATATTACCACTGATCTGAGTTGGGTAGAAATCGATGATGCAACAGGATATATTTTAATTGTCGGAACTGAACCCGAAGGCATCGATATTTTGGATAGTATGGATGTAGGAAATGTAACAACTTACGATCCCGGTGATTTTCCTTGTGGTTCAGATATTTTTGTTACAATAATACCATACAATGATGGAGGAAATGCTGATAATTGTGGTGAGGAAAGCTTTACAACAGAAAATGTAATTGCGGAAGTTAGTAACAATGATACTATTTGTTTAGGTGAAAGTATTCAACTTTATGCTTCGGGAGGAACTACTTATAGCTGGGAACCGGCAGCAAGTCTAGATGACCCCGATATCGAGGACCCAATTGCAACTCCCATGGAAAACACAACTTATAATGTGACTGTCAGCAATGAAGGCAGATGTCCTGACATTGCCAGTGTTATGATATCTGTAAATGAAGTAAATGCAGGAACAATAGGATCTGATCAAACAATTTGCAGTGGAGAGCAAGCTGAAGAATTAGTCGAATTTACCGAAGGTTCAGGGGAAGGTAATCTAACATATCAATGGCAAAGCAGTTCAGATAACTGCGATCAAAATTTTTCAAATATATCCGGGGCAACAGATAAAGATTATGATCCGGGAATTGTCCTGTCAACAACTTATTATCGTAGAATTGATTCATATTCTGCAAGTAATGGACTAATTTGCTCTGATACTTCCAATTGTGTTGTTATTACCGTAAATTCAAACCCCATCCCAAATGCAGAAGCAACAGATGAAACATCCAACAATGCTAATGACGGAATGGCTACATGCAATCCAACTGAAGGTAACGCTCCATACTCTTATTTATGGTCAAATGGGGAAACGACTAAATCGATCTATAATCTGATACCTGGTGAATATACCGTTACTGTCACGGATATTTTTGATTGTTTTGGAATTGAAACAGTAACCGTTAATGAATTTATATGTCCCGATTTGACAGTAAATGCAAATCAAACCAATGTAAATTGTTATGAGACTTGCAATGGAGAAATCGAAATAACATCGGTAACAAATGCAGTTGAACCGCTTTCCTATGATTGGAGTAATGGAGAATCCACCTCTTATATTGAGAATCTATGTCCCGGAACTTATACCGTTACAGTTACAGATGATAAAAATTGTGAAGTAATACAAGATTATTCAATCACACAACCACAAGAACTACTAGCCAATGCTTCTGCAACAAATGAAACTACTAATGATGCCAATGACGGAAAAGCAACAGCAAACCCCACAGGTGGTATTAGTCCTTATTCTTATGCTTGGAGCAATGGCTCAAACACTCAAACGATTTCCGGGCTTGCCCCAGGAAGTTATACTGTTACAGTAACGGATAATAACGGATGTACTTCGATAGAATCCGTATCGGTAGCAGAATTCGGATGCCAAGGATTAGCCATAATAATCAACCAAACAAATGTACAATGTAATTCAGAATGCAACGGAATCCTTGATATAACAGGAGTAACAAACGGAGCAAACCCATTCGCTTATACTTGGAGCAATGGTAATACAACGGCAAAAATCGATAGTTTGTGCCCCGGTAGTTACAGCGTAACAGTAGTAGATGGTAATAATTGCAATGTTTATGGCTCTTATACTATTACCGAACCACAAGTATTATCAGCCAATGCTACATCAACAGATGAAACTGCCAAAGATGCTAATGACGGCACAGCAATCTCCAATCCAAGTGGGGGTACACAATCTTATACTTACAATTGGAGCACAGGCGATACAACACAAGCAATTTCGGGATTATCCCCGGGATCATATTTCCTTACTGTTACGGATGCAAACGGATGTACAGCATTGGATACTGTAACAGTGAAAGAGTTTACTTGTCCTAACCTTGAAGTAAATTCTCAGGCATCAAACATCAGTTGTTTTGGTGCTTGTGATGGTTCTATAGCGGTATTAAGCGTAAATAATGCTACATCTCCTCTTTCATACAACTGGAGCACAGGAGCGACATCAGCATCCTTGAGTAATCTATGTGCAGGAGATTACAGTATTACAATTACAGATGCTAAAAACTGTGAAGTCGTCCAAAACTATATCTTAACTCAACCGGATGAAATCATAATTACTGTTGATAGTACAAGTGATGTAAGATTAGACCCACTTGGATATATCGCAATTACCACCAACAACAATGGAAATTATATATTCTCTTGGTCAGGACCGGGCAATTTCACGGCAAAAACCGAGGATTTGGACAGTCTGAGTGATTTTGGATGTTATACACTTACGGTTACAGATCCAACTACAAATTGCAGTATCGACAGTACTATTTGCTTGGAAGATAAGACAGCAACTTTTGAATTGGAATTTAGCAATATCAATATTTACCCTAATCCAACCAAGGGGAATTTTATCATTGATTTTAACACTTCAAGGCTAAAACAAGCTGAAATTACTATATTTGATCTTTCAGGAAAACAGCAATTAATTTTAGAAAAGCGAGAAAGTGATAAAATTCTAAACGTAGAATCAGAAGTTCTAAATGCAGGTTTGTATATTATCAGAATCAAATCAGCAAAATTCGGAACATCATTTAGAAAAGTAATAGTGAGTAAATAGCAACGCAAAAGACAGGCACATTGTCGCACCGCTCAATGCAAAACACAAGGCAAAATGCGACAAAGAGCCTGTCTTGCAAAGCTCAAAAAAACAGGCAGGTAATAAAATTACCCCACATAACAGACCGTATACCAGTATAGCCGCCTAACGTCAGGCTACGCTGCATATCATTATCCGTTAGCGATTATAATTGGCTTTATCGTTATATAAAGACATTCTCTAAAAATTAAGCAAAACTTCATTAATTATCGAACTTAAAAGGTTATTTGTATATTTGCAAAAAGACCTATGAAATATGCAAGAAAGTCAAAATATTGAATAGAAATCAAAATGGAGAGACGAATATTTAAAATGGATTTGTGGATTTGCGAACTCACAAGGAGGAAAAATATTTATAGGAATTGATGATAAAGGAAGAGTTTTAGGGATTGAAAATGGAAAACGTTTATTAGAAGACATTCCCAATAAAATTCATACACAACTTGGAATACTCTGTGATGTTAATTTGATTGAAAAGGAAGATAAAAAGTATGTCGTAATTGAAGTGAATAAGTATGATGTTCCAATTACATATCACGGAAAATATTATTTCAGAAGTGGAAGTACAAATAAACTTTTGCAAGGTAATTCATTAAATAATTTTTTATTAAGTAAAACGGGGAAAACTTGGGGTGACGTATTAGAACCGAGAGCAAAAATTGATGATATTGACTTAGAGGCAATCGAAGCTTTTAAAAATAGTGCATTTGAAACGAAAAGAATGCAATTTATTAAAGAAGATAGTAAAGTTGAAAATGTTTTAGAAAAATTACTATTGAGCGAAAATAATAAATTAAAGCGTTCAGCTATTTTAATTTTCGGAAAATCCCCTTCAATGTTTTATATAAATGCATATATAAAGATAGGGAAGTTTGATAAAACAGGAGATGAATTAAAATATCAAGAAATAATTGAAGGAAATGCATTTCAGTTGATTGATAAAACTTTAGAAATTCTAGATAAAAAATTTTTAATCTCACCTATAAGTTACAAGGGCGTTCATAGAGTAGAAGGTTGGGAATATCCATACGAAGCTCTAAGGGAAGCTATAATAAATGCAATTGTTCATAAAGATTATTTTGGTGCTCCAATACAAATTAGT
>JALVAD010000032.1 GCA_027011385.1 Saprospiraceae bacterium
ACACTAGCAACTATTTATTATAGATTGAAAATTGATTCGGAAGGGATATTGTCTAATTACTCAAACATTATAAGTATTGAAGTTGATAGTGGTAGTGTAAATGATATTATAATATATCCAAATCCTGTTAAAAATATTCTGTTTGTCATTTTACCAAAAGATATGGGGAAATCTTATGAATTTAATATTTATAATTCATTTGTTCAATTGATAAAACATGGTACTATTTTTAATGATAACTCAAATAAGATCGATTTATCAAATATACCTGATGGTATTTATTATTTGGTAATTTACACAAAAAATAAAAAATATTTAAAAGAGATATTAATAAAATAGGATACAACTAATAATTATCCTGAAAATTTAAACGCATGAAAAATTCATAAAATTTAGCCCCCAAAATTTATTTGGGGGCTAAGCTTATCAATTAATAACTATTTTTCTGGTTATACTATTTGCTCCTTGTCTTATTGAAATGAGATACAATCCTTTATCTAGGTTTTTTAAATCGAGCTTTTCCCTTGAAATATCATCAATAGGAATTAAGGTCTTTTTATAAACTTGTTGGTTTAATATATTCCTGATATTTATATTTAATTTATGATTTCTTATTGCTTTTATTTCTATCGTCACAAAACCATTTGTCGGATTGGGATATAGATTTTCAAGGACAAAATCATTTTTTAGGTTATTAATAACAACTGTATTAGAAAAGGAAGCTGTTCCATCAAAATCCGTAAATCTTAACCTATAGTAGCTGATATTACCAGGAGTTTTGTCGATATATGAATTTTTATAAGTATTTTTATTGATGTTACTAAATACTTTTAAATCTTCCCAATCAGATTTATTGTTTTTTCTTTGTAGAACAATATTTTCGATAAATGAATACTCATAAAGTTCCCATGTTAACAAATTATTATTATCTTTTCTCTGTCCATTAAAATCATATTTTAGAGGCAAGCTTGTTGCACCATCTTGACGTATTATGAATTCGGAAAAAGAAGAAACAATAATTTCCATGAAATAATCAATAGTGTTAACATTTCCTGTCGAAATATTAGCTTGTACTATTGTATTGCCATCATTATCATTATTGCTCCAATTACAATCTTCAGAATTGCCATCATAATGATTTATTTGTAAATCAGTAATGGCATCATTAGTTATTGGTGTAGCGCTATTATATTCACTTAATTCATCATTTAATAGATATAGTCTTAGGGTTACATCATTAGAAAATGTGTTATCCGATTCAAAATTAAAATATCTGGGTATTGTTTTAACATCATTTCCATTGATGTTTTGAGTTTCAACAGGACTTCCGTCTCTCATCTGTACTGAAACTGTACCTAAATCTTGATTATTAGGATTAATTGAAGCAATTATCTTTCCATTTGAATAAATATTATGCCAATTGTTACCGGCCACTCCATCAGTAGAATAGTTGTCACAAGAATTATTTGTATTTGATTCAATAGTTATGCTGCTCATATTTGGGCTTTCATCAATTTTAAAATCATCTATATACAGGTTGTGTTGTGAATTGTCATTGCTATATCCATGGAAACTTATATAATAAATACCCGTAGATGGAGCTGTAAAGTCGATAGTAGATCCTTTGCATGTAAAATTGTCAATAGATTCATCTTTAAAAAGTAATGTTCCTGTTAAGGCATCAGAAGATGCGTTTTCATCGCTTAGATAAACTTCCAATTTTTCATTAAGCCCTTCATCTCCTACTGAGAAAGAAAGACGGTAAGAATTTCCCCCGGTTAGCTGAATACCCGGACTAAATAACCAATCATCTAAATCAACTGAAGGATTGGTTGGACCATCATAAACAAGCCCAAAAAAGTCACCATCACATGCGCCTCCATTCATTTTTTTCCAATAATAATCGTCTTTATCTATATTTTCAAATGACCAACAACCTAAGGAGCTTGAGAAATCAGTTTCATATGGGACTGTCTCAATATTGTCATTGCAATCAATAATTTCAATGTCATCAAAGACTATTCCGTCACTTGCCGCTGCAAAATTATCTTTTTGTCCTAACTTTACTTGTAAAGAGGAACCGGGAGTCTGAGTATTTTGGTCTAAAATAGCATCTAAATCTAAATTTACTTGCACTACATTTCCATTAGCAATATTTCCGGGATCCAAATCATATACAATTATCCAAGATTCTGAATCATCGCCTCTTATAGAAACATTATCCTCAAAATGTGATTCATCACCTAAATCCATATATTTAAATCTTATCTCAAGATCGTTCGAAGCGGAATAAGCAGATAAATCAACCGTTAATGTGGAATGGTTTGTTGTGAAACTACCGTTGGGATATCTGTCCATAACTAATGATCCGCTGCCATTTATAATCCAATTACAATCTGTTCCCCATTTAACTCTTCCTTCACCTTGATCAGTCGTTTCAAAATACCAGTTTTTATCAGAATAGCAGTTGATATAATCATCGCTTTGCATAGTTCCATTATCATATTCCCAATCTTCTAAAAAAGGAAGAGTTGTAGCTGAAGCACCGGTACATACAGTGGCGAAGTTCTTAGGTCCTACCCAATTAGAATAGTCTCCTCCACCGCAATCTGTCCTGATATACCAATCATATGAGTGTGCTACGCTTAAACCGGATAGATTTAGATATGTATTTGTTATGTTAGATGTATTAGTGCCTGTACCTAGAGAGAATCCGGCATCGCCGTATTCAACTTCCCAATTTGAACCGCTTGCGCCTATTTCCCAGTCAAGAGTAGCTGATGTGCCTGTTATTGATATTGTAGTTAAATTTACAGGAATATCACAAGAAGAAGACGCTTCACATGTCGTAAGACATCCGGCTCCATTATACTTGCTTCTAATCAAATCACCGGGCTCAGTGCCAAAACCTAAATTAAAATCAATCCCAATAGTAGAAATAAGATGACAATAACTCATGATAGTACCTTTATCAGGCAATATTGGGTTATTGGAGTCATAGCAATCTCCGGGATTACCCGGGTTTCCTGATTCAGGTCCACAATCATCAATTTGTTCATCATTGTTGGGACCCCATACACAATCATGTGTGTGTTTTGAACCGAAATTATGTCCGGTTTCATGTGTTATACACTCTACACTCCAAGAATATGTTGGCACATTCTGGTACGTACTTGAAATATTACTATATGCAAATTTATAACTGTCATTACAAAGCACATCAATCCAAGCAACACCTCCTATATTATTACCTCCTAATGCAAATAGATGACATAAATCTGCATTTTTGTCCGCGTTATTTGCTCCAAATTGATCCAATGCTGTTGATGAACTACTAGTACTATAGCCATCGGGGGAAGTCCATATCATTATTTCTTTTATTTCGATATCTATGCTCTCATTGCTGTAAAGAGTTGCCATTTCTGCAAATAAGCTAGTCATATAATCAGCAGTATTAGAAATTGAGCCTTTGTCTTGAAATAGGGCGTAGTCTCCTTCAAGATAAAATTTCACACAAGTGTTTCTGAACTGTATTTCATTTTTAATTCTTTCATTTTCAAAATTTCGTTCATATTCATCAGTCACATTACAAGCTATTCCCAGATTGACTTTTACTTCTCTATCATTGTAAATTATATATTCATCATGGCTATTTTTAATTTTTCCAAAATTATAATTTCCAATACCATCAATTGATATTATTCCGGATACTTCATTCTCGAAGAAATTCATAGTTGCAAAACCATTTTTATTTAATAAATTTCCTCTATAAAACTTCCCTTTTTTATAGTTTGAAATAGTTTTACCATTTGATGTTTTTAGAATAAAATTATCTGTAAATATTTTAAATTTCTCCAGAACCATCTCTACCGTGTCTGTATTGGATATTGGTAAAGATATATTAATTGTTTGATCATTTTCACGATAAAAATCTCGAAGTCGAGTTTTATTTAATTTAAAATATATTGCATTATCAACAAAATCATTATTTCTAGAAATGAAGTTTTTATCTTTTGTAAACAAACGATTAAGGTTTGTAGGAGTTTGAGAAAATAACGACAGTGTTATTGAAAGACTCAAGGCGATAAATAAAAGTGTTCTGTTTTTCATAGCATTAGTATTTTATTTGCGCAATAAATTCAGCAATTACTTAAAACTATCCAGACTCAAAGTTGATGATAAGGTAGTAGTTGGAGGGAATCCTATCGCAAGATAAGTAATATAATTGATTTTTGCAAAAAAAATATTGGTTTTATGATAAAATATTTGTTCAAAACCATGCATGGGTTTCAGATTGTTTTTGCATTTTATACCAATAGTGTCCAAAATAAATTTTACCAAAGCAAATATAAGCTTATAACCAATAAAATAGGAT
>JALVAD010000033.1 GCA_027011385.1 Saprospiraceae bacterium
TACTTACGTTATATAATTAATTCCTGAACTAACTAAGTTTTAATGAAATTACTTTTTTAAAACAAAATTTTTCTTATCAAACCAATATTGTGTCTGTAAGAAAACATTTAATAGTTTTAATTGATTCTTATTGTCATTTTTGGAATATTTTATAAGTGATTGATGTAAAAACATCAAGTCGATTGTAAAAAAGTCATACCAACAATGTTTATCTAATCAGGGGAAAAATGCTTATTTTAGTACAGATACCATATAAAAACTAAATATTTATTAACAATAAAATCTTTCACAATGAAAATGAAAAACACCTTTCGTTTGTTATTTCTGATTGTCATATTTGGGTACATTGCATGCTCTCCCAAATTGTCTAAAGAAAACAAAAAACAATCTATTTCCGAAGTTAGTTCATCGGAGCTTATCAATGCAGACAAAACAAAAGTAGACGTTTCTGATAGTTTCGAAAAAAAATTATTAAACGCAAAAATACCTTTTGATCCCTCTGTAAGAACAGGCATTCTTGATAATGGGATGACGTATTTTATAAAAAAGAATTCTAAACCCGAAAACAGAGTTGAATTGAGACTTGCATTAAAAGCAGGATCTATTGTAGAGGATGAAGACCAAAAAGGTTTGGCGCATTTTATTGAGCATATGGAATTCAACGGATCAGAACATTTCACTTCAAATGAATTGATCAATTATTTGGAAAAAGTGGGAACAAGATTCGGTCCCGATCTAAACGCTTATACTAGTTTTGATGAGACTGTTTATATGTTGCAAGTAAGATCTGATGTTGAAAACCAATTAGACACAGGATTACTTGTTTTATACGATTGGGCTGGAAAAGCTTCTTTGGACTCAAAAGAAATCGACAAAGAAAGAGGTGTCGTTATTTCAGAATGGAGAACTCGCTTAAGCCCAGGTCAAAGAATGAGTCAAAAATATTTTCCTATACTATATAAAGGTTCAAGATATGCCGAAAGATTACCAATAGGTGATCCTGATATAGTAAAAAACGCCAAATACCAAACAGTAAGAAGATTTTATAAAGACTGGTATAGACCTGATCTAATGGCAGTTATAGTCATCGGTGATGTCGATATAAATAAAATGGAAAAAAAGATTAAATCTATGTTTTCCGATTTTTCTAATCCACAAAATGAAAGAGAACGTAAAAAATATACAGTTCCTGCTCAAAACGGAACTGCCGTAGCTATTGTCACAGACAAAGAGGCTCCTTTTACCAATGTGAGAATAGTAAACAAATTGCCTCATATCCCCGTAAACACGAAAAAGGATTTGGTCGAAGATATGAAAAGAGATTTATTCAATATGATGTTAAATGCGCGTTTGGAAGAAATAAAAAATTCAGCGAATCCTCCTTTTACTTTTGCATATACGGGATATAATCCAAGTATAGGAGACATCGACTCTTATTCATCATGGGCTATGGTACCTGAAGGGAGGGCATTAGATGCACTAAAAACTTTTGCTGAAGAAAACGAACGAGTGCTCAGACACGGTTTTACTTATACCGAATTGAAAAGAGAGAAGAAAAACCTTTTGAAAGAAGCTGAAAGAGACCTTAAGGAAAGAGACAAAACAGAATCCAGGAGGTATGCTTCAAAAGCTGTTTATCATTTTCTAAAAAATTACCCAATGATGAATGAAGATCAATACTACAATTTTGTAAATTTAAATCTTGACAAAATTAATCTAGCATCAGTCAACTCACTGGCTAAAAACTGGATTAAAGAAGACAATAGAGTAATTATAATTACCGGTCCTGAAAAAGAAGGTGTGAAAATGCCAACAAAATCAGAAGTTCTTGATGTTCTTCAAAAAGTAAAAAACACAAAAATTGATGCATACAAAGACAATACCACAACAAAACCATTATTCAGTAAAAAATTAACTCCCGTGCCAATAAAATCAGAGAGTAAAAATGATGAATACGGTATAACAAAACTTGTATTAGACAATGGAATTGAAGTCTATTACAAAAAAACAAACTTTAAAAATAACGAAACAAAGTTTTCAGCTTACAGTCCAGGAGGAACATCTATTTACTCCGATACTGACTACCCTAATGCGAGATTTGCTTCTAGAGCAGTTGAAGAGATGGGACTATCTGAATTTGACAATAATCAGTTAACAAAACTGTTGACCGGAAAAGATGTATCTGTTTCACCATACATTTATAGTCTATATGAAGGCTTCAGAGGCTCTTCTACCAATGAAGATTTGGAAACTATGTTTCAACTTATCAATCTGTATTTCACGCTGCCAAGAAATGACGAAACAGCTTTTGAGTCGTTTGTAAATAGAAATAAGGGACTATATGGAAATCTGCTAAAACAACCAGATTACTATTTTTATTATTTGACAAACAGAATAAAATACGGAGACCAAGTAAGAGCCGGAGGAATCCCCACAGCTGAAGATTTTGATAACTTGAATAGAGACAAAATCTTCCAAATCTACAAAGAGCGTTTTGCAAATGCAGGAGATTTTAAATTCTTTTTTGTAGGTAGTTTTGATGAGAATAAACTAAAGGAATATATCCAGAAATATCTTGGTAATCTTAAATCCACAGGAAAAAAAGAAAATTGGATTGATCGAAATGTCAGAATGAAGAAAGGATTCATTTCCAAAAAAGAATATAAAGGGGAAGCTCCAAAAACTTTTGTCGATCTAACTTATCACGGAGATTTTGATTATAACAAGGATAATGAATTTGTTTTGAAATCACTCTCTAAGATACTAAGTATTAAACTTAGAGAATCTCTTAGAGAAGATAAAGGAGGTGTTTATGGTGTAAGAGTTGGGGGTTATGCAAGCAATGAGCCAATTGAGAAATACACTATTCATATATCATTTAATAGTGAGCCTGATAAAACAGAAGAACTTATTCATGCCGTTTATGCAGTAATTGACACTTTACAGACATTCGGTCCTGATGATGAAGTTATGACAAAGGTAACTGAAACACAAAAACAAGGCAGAATTAAAAGTTTAAAAGAGAATAGATATTGGTTATCTAAAATGAAGGAGATCATTCAAGACAATTTGGATTATTCTGAAATTTCATTACAAAGCTTAGAAAATAGAATTAATAATTTAACAAAGGAAGATATTAAAGCAGCTGCTAATAAATATCTTAAAAAAGATAATTTTTTCGAGATTTCGATGTATCCCGATAAAAAGAAATAACTCTTTCTTAATTATCCACAAAAAAGAAGAGGCTGTCCTACAAAGACAGCCTCTTTTTTTATTATCTTGGATCACTCACACTATTCCGCAGGCACTAATTCATTTAGCAATCTTCCTGCATGATAAACGTATTTTAAGGCAGCTAAAATACCGCCAGCGTGAACACTAACTGCTCTATTGTATTTTTCATCGTATATGAAATTACCGGGTAATGATTCAATATTACCATCAAAAATCAAACCTACAACTTCTTTATTCTGATTGATTATAGCACTACCTGAGTTTCCACCGATTATATCATTAGTTGAAACAAAATCCAACGGCTGCTTCAATAGCTCCGGAGAAGGATATTTATATCTTTCAGGCAATCTCCATGGATATTTATGATCAAATGAATAATTTCTGTCGTACATACCGTAAAAAGTAGTTTTGTAAGGAGCTTTTGTTCCATTGTAATCATAGCCTTTTACTACACCATCTGATATACGCAAAGTAAAGGTAGCATCCGGAGGTAAATCTGTACCAAAATATTTAAAATATTCTTGTACAATCTTACCCTCCAACTCCTTTCTCTTTGCAGAACTATCAGCAAATGCTTTTGCTGCTGCATTATATTGAGGTATAAGTTTTTTTGCTGCAACTAAAAGCATATCCTTTTGTTTGTCAAATTTGGACGCATCCATTTTGAAATACTTTTTCCACTTATCTCCTTTAAAAAATTTGCTTTTAGACATTAATTTTTCAACATATTCTTCAGCTGATTTGCCTTTAAATAATTCTTTCATTGAATTATTATCACTTGGTATATGGCTATTGATGAGTTTCAATCCCATTGTCAAATAGAATTTATCATCTTTATCTCCAATATTCTTCGTCAAATAGTCTATTTGATCAACAATATCTTCCAAATCATCTTCAGAAGCACCGGCATGTAACTTTTCATCATATTTTGCAATCGAATGCATTAGCATCATAGTATTTCCCCTCATAGGATTTGGGCTTAATAAAATAATAGCCCATGAATGAGGAGCTAGTTTGTCGTATTCTGTTTTTAATTCAGCCCAATAATCTTCTCCTTTGTGATTTTTACGTACTAAATTTTCAATCTCGACCTTTCTGTTAAATAATTCAGGATTTTTCAAGCCTTTTAATATTCCA
>JALVAD010000034.1 GCA_027011385.1 Saprospiraceae bacterium
ATTCTATATATCAATATTGGAATAGGTCAGATTGACTCAGGTTCTTATATCAGGAATAGCTATTTGGGATTTGAATTATCCCAAACATTTATCAATTATAAAAGTGCTTCTAAACATCATGGAATCTACTCCAACATAAAATCAATTCGTAAATACCAACCAACAATGGTCTTCAACTTCTCAAAGCCCTTGTTAGAGTCTTTCAATATAAACATAAGTGGTCGATATAGTAATACGGAAGGAAAGCTAAATACTAAATACGATACAAGAGATATAACTTATGCCTATACAGCATATTTTAATACTTCTCAATATTCAATAACGGTATTACCTGAAATTCATATAGAGAGTGGAATTCAAATTTATATAAAAGTAGGCCTTGGTTTGACTTTAAATACACTAAGCAGATTTAAAAATTCATATCAAATGATAACGGGATTAGATGGAGAATATACTCGTGTTAAGAAACTTAATGGACTAAACCAAACAAAATTAGTTTTTAATAGTTCTTTTGATCTAGGTGGTAGATTATTTTATCTTAATAATTATTTTTATATGAATGGTGGGTTACGTTTATTTACAAATTCTCCGATGAAATTAGGCTCAAAGAACATTTATATCTGGTCATCAAGTACTGAGTTTTACTTTGGATTTTCTATTTTATTATTTTAAAAATATAAAAATGACAACTAAAATAAAGCATTATTTTGCTTTTCTTATCATCATTGTCTTTGTAATATTCTTAGGCTGTTCAATAGAGACATATTATTATATAGAGAACAGAAGTATGAAAGATGTAAAAGTACTTTTTATAGATAGAGAAGAAAATGATACATTAGATCGATTTATACTAGAGCCTGAAACACGCTATTTATTCTATTCATCAACAAGTGGTATCTATTGGTCTCATGAAACAGATACAATACAATATGGTTATGATCTGATAATAACTCAAGATTCAGTTTTAACTACAAAAGACCATACATTGTATAAAAACTGGGAATCAGACAAAAACCGTAGTTCCATCTTTATAGTCAGAGAAGAAGATTTTTGAATAGATATATTCCGTCATTTGACACAATTTTTGTTGACTTAAATAGAAATTGTCCTTAGATCTCGCAATAAAAATTTATCAATAGATTTTATATCAAAAATTACAGGCTGGACAAAATTAAAATCAATGAAATAATAAAAACTAAGCAAAAGAGTATTTAAGGAAAGTTTTTGTTTTAATATCAGGCATCTTTTTTTTATAATTTTATAAATAATAATAGATTCAAGACTAAATTATATATTACCTTTGTCAATATTATTCAAACTAAAAACTTTTAACTATGAAAAAACTCGCTTTATTGGTTGTAATTTTTGTTATCGCTTTAAGTGCTTGTAACAAAGACAAATCAAGAACAGATTTACTAACTTCCTCTCCATGGAAGTACGTGAATCCTGAAGAGCCTTGCAATTCTGATGATGTTATTACTTTTAAAGATGATAACTCTTTCAGTCAAACCGCAGGAAGTAAAAAATGTGATTTTGATTTGGGAGATTTATCAGGTTCATGGAAATTCCTAAGTGATGAAACAGAACTTGAAATTACTTTAAATGTTCCTCTTTTCGGTACAGTTATTGACACCGCAAAGATAGTGGCTCTTTCTGAAACACTTCTTGAACTTGAAGGTGAAGATGGAGATCCAAATACAAAATTTGAACATTAGTAAAGTCAGCGTGAAAACACATTAATTTATAAAATGTGCGTTTTCTTATCACGACTAACTAAAAGAATTAGGTTAAAAACAAAGGGGCGTGTCTGAAATCAGATATGCCCCTTCTTAATAAGATAACGAATTTAACGGGCATTTTAGTTTTTTTGGGTCTACTACCAATTTGACTCAAAAATGACGCATATGTTACATTTTAAAGTTAATTTGGTATAATATAGATTTTAGCAGTACTTTCGTAGCTTAATTTCAATAAATATGAGCTTTACAATTAAATCAAAAGATAAATACTCCAAAGCAAGAGCCGGAATTCTTGAGACAGATCACGGTGCTATTCAAACACCTA
Organism: Saprospiraceae bacterium; assembly: GCA_027011385.1. GTDB lineage: Bacteria > Bacteroidota > Bacteroidia > Chitinophagales > Saprospiraceae > JADJGA01. Next base: position 2,065 of record JALVAD010000034.1, read on the forward strand.
TTTTTATGCCCGTAGGCACTATAGGTACAGTTAAAGCAGTGGAACAGCGAGAACTAAAAGATGATATTCAAGCACAAATAATTCTGGGAAATACATATCATCTCTATCTCAGACCCGGAATGGATATTATGCAAAATGCTGGGGGATTACACAAATTTATCAATTGGGATAGACCAATGCTAACAGATAGCGGAGGTTACCAAGTTTATTCTTTGGCAAAAAGAAGAAAAATCAAAGAAGAGGGTGTAATGTTTTACTCTCATATCGATGGCTATAAACACCATTTCACCCCTGAATCCATAATGGATATCCAAAGACAAATCGGAGCTGATATTATGATGGCTTTTGACGAGTGTCCACCGTATCCATCCGACTATAGATATGCAAAAAATTCAATGGAATTGACACACAGATGGCTCAAAAGATGTATCGACAGATTTGACTCGACGGAAGGTCTTTATGGTCACAAGCAAATACTCGCTCCAATCGTTCAAGGAAGTACATACAAGGATTTGCGGACAGCTTCTGCCGAATTTATAGCAGAACAAGGAAGAGAATTAAATGCCATTGGAGGACTTTCTGTGGGGGAACCTCATGAAGATATGTATGAGATGACAGATTTGGTATGCGGTATATTACCCGAAGACAAACCTAGATATCTTATGGGTGTAGGCACACCTGTCAATATACTTGAAAGCATAGCTCTAGGTGTCGACATGTTTGACTGTGTAATGCCTACAAGAAATGCCAGACACGGTATGCTCTTTACCTCTGAAGGGATGATAAATATAAAAAATTCAAAATGGAAAGAGGATTTTAGTCCGATCGATACTGATGTAAAATGCCATTTGAGCAATTCTCATTCCAAAGCATATCTGCATCATTTGTTTAGAACTAAGGAACTATTAGGACTTCAAATCGCCTCAAATCACAATCTATGTTTTTATCTTAAATTGGTAAAAGAAGCTAGAAAACATATCATTGAAGGTGATTTTAACGTTTGGAAAGCAGAACAAGTAAAAAAATTGGGATTACGTCTATAAAAAACAATGCTTTTTGGCACAACATAGACCATAATTGTACAAGTATATGCTAAAACTTATTGATAAGTACATAATAAAAAAATATCTGGGGACTTTCTTCTATACGATGATCCTCATAACAACGATTGCACTTGTAGTAGATTTTCCTGAAAGAATAGACAAGTTTTTGAGTGGTCCTATGACTTTGCACGAGATAATATTTGATTATTATTTAAATTTTATACCTTGGATTAATGGACTTCTTTGGCCATTATTTGCACTGCTTTCTGTGATTTTTTTTACTTCAAGAATGGCTAAAGATACAGAGTTTGTTGCAATTCTCAGTTCGGGAATAAACTACTACAGGATTCTTGTTCCATACATGATTGCTGCATCTCTTATTACAGTTATTCATCTATATGCAAATAATGTCATCATTCCGAAAAGCACAAAAATCAAAGGAGATTTTGAGAACAAATATTTATATAAATCACAAAAGAAAACTCTTTCTTCTAAAGTATTTTTTTACCTTGACCCAAATACCGTTGCATATTTTGATTACTATCGAAAAAGAGATACTTCTGCTAGGGATTTCAGGCTTGAAAAATACGACTCAAATGAATTGAAAGAAATATTGGTAGCTAATAGAATAAAACTGAAAAAACTTCCTAATACATGGACTATTGAAGATTATTATATCAGAAGAATAAACGGTTTGCATGAAGAATTAAATATACAAAAAGGGAAAAAGCTGGACACCATATTAAATCTATATCCAAATGATTTTATACATTACGAAAACCTTCCTATGTTGATGACATCATCAGAAATGAGAGAGCATATCGAATATGAGAGGCAAAAAGGTCTGAGTAGTGCCAATAATCTGGTCGTAGAACTCCAAAGAAGAAATGCGGACCCTATCTCAATACTATTTTTGACCTTGATTGGCTTTGCTATATCATCGAGAAAATCAAGAGAAGGAATCGGGCTGCACCTTGCATTGGGTGTTGGAATTGGAAGTTTGTATGTACTAGCTTCAAAGTTTTCAATAACATTTGCAAATAGTATAGACATAAATCCTGTACTCGCAGTATGGTTGCCCAATATAATCTTTGGTATTATAGCCATCCTTTTATTGGTTAGAGGTCAAAAATAGATTAGAATCTCCCCTTTAAATCTCCATTATACTTAATATCGCTCACTTTGGCATTTGGATCATTCAACCATTCCGGTAACTTATCGTTACTATCCAGCAATTCTCTATTTTTCTCAAGCTCATCTTCACTATAAGCAAACACCATTTCAGCTGAGATTACCATTGGAAATTTTTGAATCATTTGCATTTTTGCCACTTCCTCCTCCACTCCGGCGCCCTCAATTGTAACTATGATTCTGCCCTTGTCATCGTGAAGATGATACTCACAAACATCAGGCTGTTTTTTAATAAAATCAACCAACTCACCGGTATTTTCCGGTGCTGTATTTACTATGACGCTTGATAAATTCATTATTAATTTTTTAACAAAAAGTAAAACAAAAACGTTATTTCACACCTTCTGATATATTGTCCTTTAAATTTGAACTGTTTTTGTTTCTCGAATTTCTAAATACGGGTTTAAATGTATTTTTTATCTTCACGGTAGTTTTAGCCTGAGGCACATGACATTGATTACAATTATACTGAGCCATATTGACTTTTTTATCTGTACTTGCAGATACTATTTCGTTTTCCTTGGCTTTTACCTCATAAACACCGTCTTTTTCGACTATTTGGGGTCTATAATCGGTAAAATGCGTCGGAGACATAGGTGTTGCGCCCTCTGCTTTAGCTTTGTCCGGCATATGGCATTTCAAGCACAAATTGTGCTCTTTCGTTATAACCATCATCCCTTTTACAGTGTGTGGAATTAGAGGTGGTGCATTTTCAAATGACCTATCTATAGATTTACTTTTATTTTCCGCCACATCAGAATAATTTACCATCTCCCCAATATCTGTTTCGTCTCGCAACAAAGCTTCTCCTTTATTTGCAACTTTTTTATCCAAATCGTTATCAAATTTTGTATCCTTTTTATCGCCCCCACAAGAACTAATCAAAGTCACAATCATTAAACTTAATAATGCTATTAAATACCGTTTCATAAGTCTTATTTTTAAACTGTTTTATTACTATTTTTTATCTTTAACCCAAAATCATATAACTATTAAAAAAACTTGAATCTAAGGGCATCATCTTCACATACCTCAATACATCTACCGCAATTGGTACAAGCACCTTGCGATATATCCCCTGATTTTTTACCGACTATTCCCAGTACTTGAACTTCAGGACAAACTGTTTTGCAGTCCATACAGGAAGTACATTTATCATTTTCCAAATGGACTTTTAGCAATCTGAATTTTGAAATCAAACTATAAAACCCACCAACTGGACATATATGACCACAAAATCCATTTTTCAATACCAATAAATCAAATAAGAATATCAGTAGTAAGACCGTAGCTGAAACGCCAAAACCAAATACTATCCCTCTCACTGTAATTCCTATCGGATTAATCACTTCATAAGCTGCAACTCCCAAAATCAACGACAGAATCAATGCCAATACCAATACATAATACCGCGTTGATCTGGATAACTTCAAATACTTATTCCCTTTCTCCCTGTAACCTTTTTTTCGAAGCCATGCGGCACTATCGGTAACTATATTGACAGGACAAACCCAACTACAAAAGATTCTCCCTGTAATCAGACCGTAAAAAAACACTATTATCAGTACACCTATCAATATATCAAGAGTAATAATAGTTCCTGTGGCTAAGATTTGAAGTACTGCTAAAGGATCTGCGAGATAAAATGAATCCAACACTTTTGCTGTACTCAGATTTCCTGCTAATACTTTCCATCCATAGCGATTTGCTCCCCAAAACAAAACCAATATTGTTACCTGGACAATACGCCGCAATAACAAGAATCTGTATTTGCTTAAATTACTCATCGTTCAATAATGATCCGGTATCATTCAAATAATCCAATGTTGATTTTTCAACCTGATTCTTATCGATATAAATATTGGTGGAATCCAGTCTGCTTTCATCCTCTTTATCCCAACCTTTTATATAATCATCATTTACTTTACCGAGAGCTTTCTCCCTTGGCAAAACAAATATGGATGCTTTCTCTGTAATACAGGCATGCTCACACATTCCGCAACCCGTGCAAATATCCGCATTCACCTCTGGTTTCATCATTGCATGCTTACCGGTTCGTTTATTTCTTTCAAAATTCAATACAATTGCCTCATCCAATAAAGGGCATGCTCTATAACAAGCATCACATCTTATACCCCAATAAGCTAAACAATTTTTCCTGTCTATAACCGCTACTCCCATTTCGGCTTTTTCAATATTATACTTGTCATTATCATCGCTCACCAAATCCTTCAATAAAGAATCGGTTGGACAAGCTTCAACACAAGGTATATCCGTACACATATAGCAAGGAATATCTCTTGGTGTAAAAAATGGCGTTCCCGTCAAAGCATCATCACCGGGTTTTGCCAACTTTAAAGTATCGTACGGGCATTCTTCAACACAAATACCACATTTGATGCAAGATTCAACAAATTTCTTCTCATCCACGGCACCGGGAGGGCGAAGCACAAATTCCTCTTCTTTGTTTTCTTCGACATAAGCAGCCCATGGCAATCCACCGAGCATCATCAACCCCCCTTTCTTCACCAAACCTTTTAATAGGTCTCCCCTACTAATTTTTGAGCTGTCTTTATTTTCCATACATTTTAATTTATAGCACAGGATTAAGCCTTATAAATCTTTACTGCGCATTTTTTGTAATCTGTCTCCTTAGAAATAGGACATGTAGCATCAAGAGTCACTTTATTTATCAATACTTTTTCATCAAAAAACGGTATAAAAATCGACCCCTTAGGCATTCTGTTTCTTCCTCTTGTCTCAACATGTGTTTTGACTTTACCTCTTCTCGATTCTACCCAAATCGTATCACCCTGTTTCAACCCGTATTTCTCTGCATCTGTCGGGTGCATATAAGCCAATGCCTGAGGCACAGCCCTATATAATTCTGGAACTCTCATGGTCATTGTTCCCGTATGCCAATGTTCAAGAACACGTCCTGTACACAACCACAATGGATATTTCTTGTCCGGCATTTCTACAGGATCCATATACGGTCTAAAAAATATTTTAGCTTTATTCTTTAGTGGTTTTTTGACCGGATCGGTAACTCCTTTCAAATCTCCTTGTGGAATTGCTTTCAATGCACCACCGTAGAAAGCAAAATCTCCATAATTTTGTTTAGCTGCATACGGGTCATACTTTGAATTGAATCTCCACTGAGTCTCTTTGCCGTCCACATAAGGCCATTTCAATCCGCGCACTTCGTGATATCTGTCAAAAGAGGCTAAATCATGAGCATGTCCAACTCCAAATTTTCGATAATCTTCCCATAGATATTTTTGAATAAAAAATCCATATCCTTTCCATTCTTCACCCATTGTTCCGGTAATTGTTCGTTTATCTCCCACAGCTTCCGTATTATCAAAATCTTTACCTACAGGATCCGGCCATACAAATTTCTTAGCTTCCTCATTGGCAAATAATACATCGAACAATGTATCGTCAGGTTTATAACCCATTTCCCTTGCTTTGGGTAGCACATCCGGAAGTCCTCCCTCTAATCCGGGTATATTTTGTGCTCCCCACACATCCCTTAATTTAAATCTTTTTGCTATTTCCACTATATGATACACATCCGGCATACTATCGCCTACCGGTGTGACTTGTTGTCTCCAATGTTGTGTTCTTCTCTCTGCATTACCATAAGCGCCCCACTTCTCATACATCATAGCAGAGGGTAAAATCAAGTCGGATACTTTTGCAGACACTCCCGGATAACTATCCGAGCAAACAATGAAGTTGTCCATTTGTCTTGCAGCCTTAAGCCAATGATTTGTATTGGCTGTAGCCGCCCAAGGATTATTTACTTGTACCCATGCAAATTTTATCTTGCCATCCTCTATGTCACGCATTATTTTGACTATATGAGAACCCACTTTTGGATTGATTGTACCGTGAGGAATTTTCCATATTTTTTCAGAAAAAGCCCGGTGTTTTGGGTTCTTCACAACCAAATCAGCAGGCAATCTGTGTGCAAATGTACCTACCTCCCTGGCAGTACCACAAGCTGAGGGTTGACCGGTCAAACTAAATGCACCATTACCCGGTTGAGCGTGTTTTCCCAATAAAAGGTGAATCATGTATATCTGCTCATTCACCCATGTTCCTCTCTGATGCTGGTTGAATCCCATAGTCCAAAACGAAGTAACTTTCCTTGCTTTGTCTATATAATTACTTGCTAAAACCTCCAATTTAACTTTAAATGTCTCTAAATCTTCATCAGGATCTCCCTTTGCAAGATTTGCTACAAAATCCAAAGTATATGGCTCGAGTCCTTTTTTAAATTCTTCAAATGAAATTTGCCAATGTTTTCCTGCTCCTTTTGCATTCTTCATTTCCATCGTATCACCTTCTTTATATCCGAGGTAAGCCAATGTTTTCCCTTCTGCTTTAGATACTATCTTTGAAGATTGCCCCTTAACGGTTTCTCTTTCTTTATCGGTAAATTTAGGGTGATTTGCAGTTCTCATACCATATCCTGTATTGACGGGTCCGGTAGCAAATACTGTATATTTCTTTACAAAATCCCAATCGATTGCGTCTTGCATTTCATATACGATTTTTCTCGCTATATAATTCATAATAGCAAGATCAGTATGTGGTTTGAATAATATTTCAATATCTGAAATATCAGAAGATCTATTTGAAAATGTTGTGAGGTTTATCAATTTTACTTTGTCAGGATTTTCCAATTTTCTATCCGAAATACGCGTCCAAAGTATCGGGTGCATTTCAGCCATATTTGCTCCCCAAAGTATAATACTGTCAGCAACCTCGATATCGTCATAATTTCCTGCCGGTTCATCAATACCGAAAGTCTGGATAAATCCTGCAACAGCCGAAGCCATACAGTGTCTTGCATTAGGGTCTATATTATTGGATCTAAATCCCGCTTTCATTAATTTTGATGCAGCATAGCCTTCAAATATGGTATATTGACCTGAACCAAATATTGCGATACCTGCAGGACCTAACTCTTTAAGGGTTTTTCTCATTTGCTTCTCCAATTCATCATAAGCACGCTGCCAACTTACAGGCTGAAATTTACCTTGTTTACTGAAATTGCCATCCTCATCCACTCTAAGTAATGGTTTTTTCAATCTATCGGCACCATACATTATCTTTGCGTTAAAATAACCTTTGAGGCAATTTAAGCCCCTGTTTACAGGAGCAGCGACATCACCTTTAATTGCCACTATCTTATCATTTTTAGTAGCTATCATTATACCACATCCGGTACCGCAAAAACGACAAGTTGTCTTATCCCATCTCCATCCAGATTTAGCACGCTGTACCGAATCCGCTTTGAGTTTGGTTGGAACAGAAACCCCAATAGCAGCCGCAGCAGAAGCAATCGCTGTCTTTTTTATAAAATCCCTTCTTGAAAAACCCATTTTTAATATATTTTATTCTTGATTTTTTAAAATTATAAACCCAATATAAAAAACAGGACATATCAACTATGCCCTGCTAAACTAATGTTATCATCAATGTGTATATCTCTCTCTAAATTTCTTAGACGCTTCTTTTCTTTTTGCTTTTTCTTCAGGACTCATTTTGCCCAAATACCATTTATGCATTTCACTATTCAATACTTCATCCAATACCTTTTGAACATTATTAGCTCCTGAAACATTTCCGGAAGATTTTGCTTTTTTAATCAATTCCTTAATCTCCGGAACCATTTTGGTATAGAAATTTTCAGCCAATTCAAAGTTACCATGCCATTGAGTATAATCAGGTCCCATCATCGCTGCACCATGTCTCATCCTTCTACCTTCATGATGCCAAAGCAAGAACCAATCCCACTCTATCTTTTCATCAAACGGAACAGGATTTATCAATTTGTTTTCTTTCAAAGCTTTCATCAGCTTCAAGCCAGGTTTGCCGTACTTTTCATTGTACATATTGACTGAATTATCAAATTGAATATAGAAATTTTTCACATAATCTTTGGAGTGACATTGTGAACAAACATTTTGCATATTACCTCTTCTTTCTTGCCATGTCAAGAAATTATCAGGTAAAGGTTGCCCCAGTTTTTTATACTTCTTAATCAATGCAGCATCAACTTTCTCTGATACTTTCGGTCTCAATGTCCAACTGATTCTAGCTCCAATTTCATGAGTTACAGGTTGATCCGGAGTAGCGCTCATGTGACATGTAACACAGGTTGGAGCAGCTTTATAATCCTCACCAACTATCCAAGGTTGAGCATCGAGATTCATTTCTTCTCTATGAGCATAGAAATTAATTCCGTGTTTTGATTCTTTGTATATTTCCAATTGAGGATGATCAGGTCCAATATGACATTTTCCGCAGTTTTCCGGTTGTCTTACTTGAGCAACTGAAAAATGATGCCTATTGTGACATGCAGAACAAGAACCTTTGGAGCCATCCATATTTATTCTACCAATACCGGTATTTGGCCAGGTCTTTGGATCAAACCTTGGTATGCCATCATCATTCCTAACTATTTCTCCTGCTTCATTTTTCAAAAATGCCACTCTTGAACCGTGACATTGCCAACACCCTGAAGCAGCAGCAGGATTTGAGCCATTATTGAAGGCAGCATGCCCCTCTATTACCTCAGCTAATACATTATCCAGTGAACCCATGATGGCTCCTGCATCAGCATGATGACTTGCTGTAAATTCTTTAGCTTCTTTTTCGTGACATTTTGCGCAATCCTTAGGTGTTACTATGGTAGCTATAAAGTCTCCATGATGTTCGTAACCGTCAACATCGTCCTTTTTTGCTTTGTGACATTCGATACATCCTACTCCCACCTGCGCGTGCTTACTGTCTTTCCATTGCTCAACAATAATCTTTCCTTCACCTTTCTCGTCATGACAACTCATACAGTGTCTTGTACTCTCGCTTACAACAGGTTCTGGTTTATAATTTGGTAATTGCTTTTGAGTCTCTTTGTATATTGCAAATAGTAATACAACTAAAAATGCTATACTTAAAATACCTATAAAAAATCTTTTTGTGTTTAGATTTGCCATTTTAATATAATTTTAAATTATCAATGTTTTATTTTTGTTATTAATTAATGTCCCAATATTTCCCAAAGGAAAAATACAATCATTATCAGTGTTCCCAATATCCCTATCCAAAAAGATAAATCTTTCCCTGGTGCTATTTTTTCAAAAAATCTATCGATGAAAGGCCATAGATACAAGATAGCTATGAAAATCATAGGGCCCATAACTCCCCAAAATAGATTAGTTAATTTTAACCACCTAAATACAGGATAGAAGTACCATTCAGGTTTAATATGAATAGGCGTTACGTTTGGATTAGCTCTCTCTCCCATATGTACCGGAAATAGTAAGGCCAATGTTATAAGCACAAACATTATCAATGCTACCATCACCAGTTCTGTTGTCGCATGATCAGGCCAAAATGGAAATGTTTTCTTTTCTGTTTTAGGCTCATTTTTGAAATGCAGATCAGAAACACCTAAAGTTCTTATCAGATAAACATGTAAACCGATTAATGCAACCATTGCCAAAGGCAAAATCATAACATGGAATATATGCATTCTTGTCAAAGTGTGCTGTCCTAAATCTTCTCCTCCCTTTATAAATGTGGCGAGCCAATCCCCAATTATAGGAGTTGCTCCGGCTATCTCTGTTCCTACTTTCATTGCCCAATAAGACATTTGCTCAAATATCAATGAATATCCTGAAAAGCCAAATATCAAAGTAAGAAGAAACAAAGTAACTCCAAACATCCAATTCAATTCCCGAGGTTTTCTGTAAGTCTGAGTAAAAAATACTCTCATCATATGAAGAATCACCGAAGCAATCATAATATTGGCCGACCATTTATGAATACTTCTAATAAGCCAACCATATGGAAGCTCATTTGTAATTCTACTAATACTATCATAAGCCCCATTCACATCAGGCTGATAGTAGAATACTAATAATAATCCGGTTATTACCTGTACAACGAACATATACAAAGGTGTTCCCCCAAGAGCCCACCACCATTTTTTCAAATGGTTTGGTATTGGCTCAGAAGACATTTCGACCAATGCTTCATTGTCAACCGGAAAAGATGTCTTAAACCATTGTGCTAAACTCATATTAAGCTTCTTTATCCTTTAAATAAATATATACATTGTCCCCGATGATTTCTGTATTGTATGTTGCCAAATTCCTTGGCGGCGGTCCCGATACCACTTCTCCATCAGGAGTAAAAACACCTTGGTGGCAAGGGCAATAAAATCTGTTTTTATCTTGTTCCCAATGCACTGTACAGCCCAAATGAGTACATGTAGTTGACAAGGCTTTTACCTTTCTGTCATCTGTTCTTATCAATAGAAACTCCTTCCCCTTTAAATCTGTCATTTCTTTTGATTCTCCGATTTTCAAATCCTCCAATGAAGTAGCAAATATCTTTCTGATTTTGGCTTTACCCCTTTGCGGACTAAGAAAATCAGCGCTCATTTTGGTGATTCCAAGAAAACCCAAAACCAAAGGAACAAATGCAAAAAGCGAACTGAAAAATTCTTTTCTTTTCATATATGATTATTTATTAATTATTTTTTCGCGGTAGTAAAAAATTTCGGCTTGATGACTATCATCATCCAAGCCCAGTTTGAAATCTCATCCTTAACACCTCCTCCTCTCAATGCAACCATTGAGTCCGTTCCAAACATCTGTGAATACCCCACTTTAAAACCAACTCCTTTAGCTAATGGATAACTCAAACTTAAATCAAGCTCTGTACCGAGAGCCGCATCTAAACTATTTGCCATATTATTCGCTGCCATAAAATAGTGCAAATGAGCACCCAATCCCAGCTTATTCTTTTTATATCCCAACTTCAAAAACATATCTCTAAGTCCTACACTTCCACCATGATTGCCAACATAAAAATAATCCATATGTCCATTGAACTTGTGATTAGTACCGTATAATGGAGCAAATGCATTTTGTTCTTTATTTGGATCCTTCATATCATTTCCGCTTTGCTGTTCGAACCCAAGTCCTAGTGAAATAGCTTTGGAAACTTTATAGCCTAAATCCAATCCGATCAAATTTGCATTTATTTTAGCATTGGTCTTCGTCTTGCCCCCTTGATAATACAAATTTAGAAATGCAGAAAACTTACCCGCTTTATATCCTGCTCTAGTACCAATAGTCTGTGAATAGTTGATTGACTCTTCACCTTTATCATCGACGCCTTTTACACCATTATTCAAAGCTAAGAAACTGGCACTTAGATTTCCAAATGATTTATGCACCCACAGATATTGAAACGCCTTGGGATTTTTAACCGCAGAATCATCGTAAAGGTTAAATGCAAATCCCAAATCAGTTTTAAACCCATTTGCGCTGTACTTAAATATTGCAGCATCATGACTTCTCGCTTGAGGCGCCCAACCGACACTTCCGAATATTCTGTGATCATCATAAACTATCTCTTGACGTCCGGCTTTCAATGACAATACGTTGTTAAAATGTATATTTGCCCATGCTTGGTGTAATGTGGAATGCGCTCCGTCATTGTTGACCAATTGGTTTTCGCTTCCCCACAATCTTACATCTTGAAAAGAGACAAATACTTGGTATGCCCCTGTTTTATAATCAAAATTCAGTCTGGTTCTTTGATTTGTGGCAAGAGCAAATTTTTGATCTTTAACAGCTAATTTTTTATACCCGTGACTATACTCCGTCCTTGGTCTGAATTCTCCGGATAAAGTAAACTGTGCAAAAATTTGACCTCCTCCAAATATCAATATAAATAATGTAATTGTAAATTTAATTTTTTTCATCGTCTTGTCTTTTAGTTAATAATTTTTGCCTTTAAATAATTTGAATCTCAAATCTTTATATAATACCATATTGTATTTTTTACCCTTGAATATAATACCTTTTGGTCTTATAT
>JALVAD010000035.1 GCA_027011385.1 Saprospiraceae bacterium
AACCCGCGGTATCCGAACAAGTAGAGTACAACTCCGGAGGAGTTGAATATTAACAGTTGAATATCCATACAACATAATAATTGATAATTGAACACCTTCGGCGTTCATATCTCCTCTCACATTTACCCCGCATTTCATACGGGACTATTCACATTAAACCACTGTCGTGGTTTTTAAACCAAGCATTTTCTTATAAAATATAAAATGGCAATATTATCTTTCTTTTGATTTTGTAGGAAAAGCAAAAAAATGAAATACACCTTATAATAGTTCTTTACTTTGTTAAGAATAAAAATTGGGAGAAGGCTGAACAGTTTTTATCATATCAAAAATCAAGAGCGTAAATCTCAGTTGATAGGGTGAAAATGAAAAGGTACATTTCAGTTTCCTTTGTGAGTACTTAAAAAGAAGAATGAAAGATACAAAATTTGAAATAGTTTTATTTCATTATTTTGTCATTCAAAATAATTAGTACTACCTTTACATTTCACTAAAAATTTCATAACTATGGATTTTGATATTTACTCAAATGAGAACATGAAAATGATAGAGCAAAGTGCAAGGGATTTTGCCAATCAATATATTAAACCTCATGTTATGGAATGGGATGAAGCCCAAATATTTCCAGTTGAGACAATGAAGAAAATGGGCGAGTACGGCTTTATGGGTGTATTGGTTCCTGAAGAGTATGGTGGGTCAGGATTGGGATATCAAGAATATATTACTATTGTTACTGAAATCGGTAAGGTATGCGGATCTGTCGGATTGGGAGTTGCGGCTCACAATTCACTTTGTACAAATCATATATTGCAATTTGGTAATGAAGATCAAAAGAAAAAGTATTTGCCTCTTCTCGCTACTGCCGAGTGGATAGGAGCTTGGGGACTTACTGAGCCAAATACCGGTAGTGATTCACTTCAGATGAGATGTGTTGCTGAAAAAGATGGAGATTATTATGTCCTTAATGGAATAAAAACATTTATCACTCACGCTATTTCTGGAGACGTTGCAGTAGTTTTGACTAGAACTGGTGACTTGGGGGATAGTCATGGTATAAGTGCATTTATTGTTGAAAAAGGAACTCCGGGTTTTTCTGCCGGAAATAAGGAAAATAAACTAGGCATGAGAGCTTCTGAAACAGCTCAATTGATTTTTGAAAATTGTAGAGTTCACAAAAGCCAAATGTTGGGTAACGAAGGAGATGGATTTATTCAAGCGATGAAAATTTTGGATGGTGGACGTATCAGTATTGCATCCTTAGGTCTTGGTATAGCTAAAGGAGCATATGAGGCTTCAGTTAAATATTCCCAAGAGAGGGAACAATTTGGGCGTCCTATAAATAGATTTCAAGCTATTGCGTTCAAATTGGCTGATATGGCTACGAAAATAGCTTCTGCAGAATTATTGACCAGACAAGCAGGTGCATTGAAAGATGCAGGAGAGTATCACACTAAAATAGCAGCAATGGCTAAATATAAAGCTTCTGAAATTTCCGTAGAAGTTTCTACTGATGCTGTACAGATTTTTGGGGGATATGGATATACAAAGGATTATCCTGTAGAGAAATTTTATAGAGACTCAAAACTATTGACGATAGGAGAGGGGACAACCGAAATTCAAAAACTTGTTATTTCAAGAGAGATATTGAGAGGAAAGTAAAAATAAATACTCTAATATGAAAAGGCAATCGATTATAGGCTTATTTGCAGTTCTATTAATGGTCATTGCCGTGTATTATAGTTATTATTCTCTTGTTCCGCATTCAATAAGTGGAGAAACTACTGCCAAAAGTGAATTTTCTACTACAAGAGCAATGAAATTAATTAAGCAAATGACTGCTGAACGTCATTTTGTCGGAACTTCATATCATACAAAAGTAAGAGAGTTTATTATTGAAGAACTGGAGAAGTATGGTTTGAAAGTTGAAATTCAAAAACAGTTTTCCCTTAATGAAAAATGGAAAGGTGCTACGATAAATCACAATATCTTAACTAGAATAAAAGGGCAGCAAAGGGGTAAGTCATTATTGCTCTTGTCGCATTATGATTCTGCGCCTCCTGAGTCCAAAGGAGCTAGTGATGATGCTGTTGGTGTGGCTACTATTCTTGAGGGAGTTAGAGCCTATCTCAATAAAGGTGAAAAGCCTAAACACGATATCATAGTATTAATCTCTGATGGTGAAGAGATAGGATTGGTTGGAGCTAAAGCTTTTGTGGAGCATCATCCTTGGGCAAAAGATGTAGGATTGGTTATTAATTTTGAAGCGCGAGGTAGCGGTGGACCATCATATACACTGCTTGAAACAAATGGAGGAAATGCCAAGATGGTTAATGAATTTGTTAAAGCAAAAGTGTCCTATCCTGTAGCCAATTCATTTTTGTATAGTGTTTATAAAATGTTGCCTAACGATACGGATTTGACGATGTTTAGGGAAATAGGAGATATTGAGGGCTACAATTTTGCTTTTATTGATGATTTTTTTGACTATCATTGTGTCACGGATAATTATGAGAGAGTAGATATTAACACTGTAGAGCAGCAAGGAGACTATCTTATGCATTTACTAAATTATTTTTCTGCTAGGGATGTAGATAATCTCAAATCCGATAAAGACTTGGTATTTTTTAATTTTTTGAATTTAACTGTGCTTTCATACCCTTTTTCTTGGGTTAAACCAGCATTTTTTATTTTATTATTGGTGTTTTTTGTATTGATTTTTATTGGCATCAGCAAGAAGAAATTGAAGTTTGTTAATGTTTTAAAAAGCTTGTTTTTATTTTCGATTTCTATGATTTTAGCAATATTGATTTCTTATTTTGGCTGGAAGCTGTTATTGGCATTACATCCTTCGTATTTGGATATACTACATGGATTCCCCTATAATGGGCATTATTATATTGCTGCTTTTTCATTTTTGATTATCTCCATTTTTGTATTTGTATATAATGCGTTTTTCAAAGATTTGAATACAGCAGAGCTATTGTCTATGCCTATATTTATATGGTTAGTAGTAAATGGGGTATTTGCATTTGTTCTGCCCGGAGCTGCTTTTATGATAATTCCTGTTGGTTTATCATTAATAATTTTAGCTTTAGAATTGTTTTATAGACATAATGTCTACTTGAAAATTATATTCTATACACTCCTTTTATTACCCGAATTGGTGATTATTTCGCCGTTTATCGATATGTTCCCGGTGGGACTAAGGATGGTATCTATGCCTATAAGTGCAGTATTTCTTGTGCTTTTATTTTCATTGGTATATCCGGTGGTCAGATTGAGTGATTTGCATAAACAATTTGGTATAGTAGCTTTTATTCTTTTTCTTATTGCATTCGCTGATGCAGAGATGAACTCCGGGTTTAGTGCTGATAGGCCAAAGCCCAATAGCATCAATTATATGAATTATGTCGATGATGGTCAAGCTTATTGGGAAACATATAATCATGTGATAGATGATTGGATGAGGGCGATTATGGGTGACGATATGCTTGAAGGAAGGCACAATGGTGTAAGGATAGATAGTAAGTATCATACTGATGTCACATATCATTCAAAAGCTAAAAATATAGAATCGCCACTCAGTAAATTTAAAGTTACCCAGGATCTCATCATAGATGGATTGCATAATATAGAAATGACGATCACTCCTCAGAGAAATATTAACAGGATAGATTTGATAGTTGCAAATGATGTGGAATTTGGACTATTGGAGATTAATGGTGAGCGATATTCAAAGAAGAATTTAGTTTTTGACGATGCTAATAGAAAAATAATTTCGTATTATTTTACTGAGGAGGATGAGAGTTTGAAATTTAGATTTTCATATTATCCGGATTTTAAACCGGAGATTTTGATGTATGAGGTATCTTATGATTTGATTGGTGATAGCCGGTTCAATATCACCAAACGACCTAAGGGATTGATACCTATGCCTTTCATAATAAATGATGCGATTGTCAATGTGAAAAAGTTAGAGTTTTAATATCAAGTGTACCACGCAACAATAGTATCTGAAAGTATTATATGGTTTCAAGGATGTCAAAAGGCATTTTTAATCCAACAGGATAAACAAGAAATAAGAAAAGTCAAAAGTTTTCCTGATAACAACACTAGATATACAGGAAGACTAGCTTCGCTTCGTCATCCTATTATCCGTTAAACATTTATTAGAAAAAGTGAAACTTAACATAGAAATGAAAAGAAATACTTGGATATTAATAATTATTATGGGGTTTGTTTCTTCCACATTTGGTCAAATTAATCATTTCTGTGGAGCAGAAATTCCTAGTAACAAATGGGAAAATGAATTTCAACGATTAATTATAAAGAATAGATTAAATCAAAATAATAGAACCTCAACTTATAC
>JALVAD010000036.1 GCA_027011385.1 Saprospiraceae bacterium
AACTTTTGGTTAAAAATATATCTGCCTGAGTGGAAGCCCCCACGGTTACTCCAAGCAAAATCGTCACGATATCTATCAATGAAGTTCTCGCTGTCTCTGCCAACCTACCCGTAACACCACTTTCTTTCAAAAGATTCCCAAAGAACAACATTCCCAATAGCGGTAAAGCTGTTGGAGCGAGGAAAGTCGTCAACAACAAAGCTAATATCGGAAACATTATTTTTTCCAATCTAGATACAGCTCTTGGAGGTTTCATCTTTATTTTTCTTTCTTTTTCAGTAGTCAATAGTCTAATTACCGGAGGTTGAATCACAGGAACCAAGGCCATATAAGAATATGCCGCAATAGCAATAGGTCCGATTAAATTCTTGACAATTGTCCCGTCTGCTAATACATTCATCCCATTTGCAAGTTTTGAGGATATAAATATAGCTGTAGGTCCATCAGCTCCTCCTATTATACCGATAGCACCGGCTTCTTGAGGTGCAAACCCCAAGTACAATGCTCCCAAAAATGTAATAAATATACCTACCTGCGCTGCTGCTCCAAGAAGCATCAATCTGGGATTTGATATCAAGGAAGAAAAATCTGTCATCGCTCCAATACCAAGAAAAATCAATGGAGGATACCAACCTTGAGTTACCCCTTGATATAAAATATTCAATACCGATCCGGGTTCGTATATTCCAAGCTTCAGATTGAAATCAGCAACTTGGTACATAGGGATATTGCCCAATAGTATTCCAATGCCTATAGGGATTAAAAGCAATGGCTCATAATCGTATTTTATTGCTAGAAAAATAAATAACAATCCCACTAATATCATCAAAACATTACCGAATTCTACATTAGCAAAAGCTGTAAATTCATAAAAATTCATAATTCCGGAAAAAGCCTCTGAATGATTAGTGTAGATATAACCGTCTGAAAGTACTAATTCATCTCCTTTTATATGCCCTATCCTATCTGATAGTTTCACTTTCTCCTTTACGGTATTGTATACCCCGGAGTTTTTACTCGGATCTTTGTTCAAATACAAATGAGTAACTTCTTTCTCTCCAAAACTCAATTTAATCTTATCTCCCTCTATTTCCCAATGTCCGTTATATCTTTGCTTTGCAGAATCGAGTACAAATGTATAGTCTTCATTAAAATCAATTGATTTGTATCTTTCCTTGGTAACTTCAGATTCATTTGAAACTTTATATCCATCAGATTTATTCATCCATTTTCCACTAATTAATACTTCTTCCAAACTTCGTTTTGGACTACTCAACTCCAAGCTCTTTTGAGGTATTTTTGCACTGATAAAAAGACTTGAAATGGTGTATAACAAGGCGAGTACAGCAGTCAAAGTCAATATTTTTTTCATTTTCCTTTGTTTTAAACCAGCTTCTTAATCCAATTCTAATAAAATATCATCTTGCAATACAGAATCCCCATCCTTTACCATTATTGACTTCACTACTCCATCAGCTTCTGCTTGGATACTATTCTCCATTTTCATCGCTTCCATTATCAATAATGTATCTCCCAAATTCACTACATCACCTATTTTAACATTCATCTTAAAAATAGTTCCCGGCAATGGTGCTTTTACCAATTTTCCTATTTTGCTCACAATCTTAGCATCTTCATCACTGGTTTTGACTTTTGCTCTGACCAATTTCGGAGTTTTCGGTTTTTGGGATTCTCTCTCTACCATTACCTTATAATTGGTACCATTTATATCAATTTCGACAATATTATTCTCGAAACTTTTGATTTTAGCATCGTATTGATTCCCCCTTATTTTGAATTTAAACTTTTTCATTTTTCAATATTTATTTCTCTGAAATGCATTTGTAGTATATACCTTTGAACTCCATGGAGAATAATCTTTTTTTACTTTTTTAATTGTCATCAATGTACTTTCTTCATCGTGAAGTTCATTGAAAAACAGAAATAATGCAACAGCTATAGCAGCATTCTCCTGTCCTGTGATAAACTCATCACATTTATCGCAGTCGTGATCTTTTTGTGCAAGTTTATACTTCCACTTTCTAAAAAGAAGAAAAAGACGTGGCAGATTTGCAAAAATCAACCAAAGAATAACTAAGGCAACAAATACTATTGTATACCCGACTACAGCTATGATCAATGCTGATGAATCCATAATTATTTATTTATAATGGTATATTTGAATGTTTTTTCGGAGGATTGATTAATTTTTTGTTTTCAAGAGTTTTGAATGCCCTAATAATCCTGAATCTGGTATTTCTCGGCTCTATCACATCATCAATAAAGCCATATTGAGCAGTAACATAAGGATTAGCAAATTTCTTTTTATATTCATTTTCTTTCTCTATTATAAAATCACTTTTTTCATCCTCATCCTCAATACTCCTTATTTTTCTACCTTCCAATATCTCTACGGCACCGCTTGCACCCATTACCGCAATTTCAGCTGATGGCCAAGCATAATTCACATCACCTCTCAACTGTTTGCAACTCATTACATCGTGTGCCCCTCCATAGGATTTTCTAAGAGTTATGGTTACTTTTGGAACAGTAGCTTCTCCGTATGCAAAAAGCAATTTTGCACCATTGGAAATTATTCCTCCATATTCCTGTGCACTACCAGGTAAAAAGCCTGGTACGTCCACCAAAGTCAAAATAGGAATATTGAAACTATCGCACATCCTCACAAATCTCGCTGCTTTTTTTGATGCTTCAATATCCAGTACTCCCGCTAAGAAATTGGGTTGATTTGCCACTACTCCAACTGGACGTCCATCAAATTTGACAAAACCAACCACAATATTTTTAGCATAATGCCTATGAAATTCTAAAAACTCCCCAGCATCTGCTATTGTATAAATGATATCTTTCACATCATAAGGTTGATTAGGATTTTCAGGGATAATTTCATTAAGGATATCATCGCGTCTATCTATTAGGTCATTGTTTTTTGTTTGAATAGGATCTTCAAGATTATTCTGTGGCAAATACTCCAATGTCTTTCTTATCAGCAAAATCCCCTCATCTTCATCTTCGGCTCTAAAATGTGCTACCCCCGACTTAGTTGCGTGGATTGTAGCACCTCCTAAATCTTCCGTTGAAATCACTTCGCCTGTTACTGTCTTTGTAACCTTTGGCCCTGTAACAAACATATAGCTGGTTTTATCACTCATAATCACTACATCGGTAAGTGCAGGAGAATAAACTGCTCCACCTGCACAAGGTCCGAATACTGCTGAAATCTGTGGTATCACACCGGAAGCTAAGATATTTCTTTGAAAAATTTCAGCATAGCCTGCCAAACTCATTACCCCCTCTTGTATTCTAGCCCCACCACTATCATTGACACCAATAACGGGTGCTCCTACCAACATAGCCTGATCCATTAGTTTGCATATCTTTCCTGCATATGTTTCAGACAGGGAACCTCCAAATACAGTAAAATCTTGAGCAAAAATATAAACGATTCTACCATCAATCGTTCCATGTCCCGTCACAACACCATCGCCTAGGTATTGTTGTTTTTCTAAACCAAAATCATGAGATCTGTGTTTTACAAACATATCAAATTCCTCAAAACTGCCTTCGTCTAATATCATTTCGATTCTTTCTCTGGCCGTATATTTACCTTGAGAATGTTGTTTGTCAATTCTTTTGATTCCACCTCCAAGATGTGCTTTCTCGCGAAGATTGACCAACTTTTGTATTTCTTCCTGTCTAGACATAATTATTCTGATTATTAATGATCATCAAATAAAAATTTATTCAGTGTCTTTACCGCAAAGTTCAGTCAATACACCAAAACTTGACTTAGGATGCAAAAAACCTATATTCAATCCTTCTGCCGCTTTTCTGGAAACTTTGTCTATCAATTTCACCCCTTTTTCTTCAGCTTCTTTCAATGATGCATTCACATCATCTGTCGCAAATGCTATATGGTGAATACCTTGTCCTCTTTTTGCTATAAATTTTGCCACCGGACTATTTTCATCAATAGCTTCAAGCAATTCAATCTTAGTTTCGCCTATTTTAAAGAAAGCAGTTTTTACCATTTGGTCTTTCACTTCCTCGACTGCATAGCACTTAAGTCCCAACACGCCTTCAAAAAATGTTTTTGCCTCATCGATACTTTTTACAGCGATACCTATGTGTTCAATGTGAGATAAATTCATATTAATATTTATTATCAGTTTAAAAGAAAATACAAAAGTGTTTCTAGAATCAATATAAACCTAGGAATAAAATGGATAGCATCATCAATTTAGAAGTATTCTATATTTATAATTCCCAGTGCATTTAGAACTAATCTAAAATTCTATTTATTGTCTTCGCTCTATATTCAAATATATTTATAACATATAGTTGTAT
>JALVAD010000037.1 GCA_027011385.1 Saprospiraceae bacterium
TAGTATATCAAGAATGGTAGAAAATTATCTTCAAGCTATTACAAAAAATAAAAATAATCATATTGAAGTAAGTCCTTTGGTTGAGAGTTTGACAGGAGTAATAGAATTGAAAGGAGAGGATTATCGAAAAGATTATACTAATTTTTTATCAAAAAAATACTCGTAAATGGATAGATTATTAGTAGATACGAATATTGTCTTAGATTTATTAGCAAAAAGAAAAGAATTTGTATTAGAAGCACAAAAATTATTTACATTATCTGATAAAAATGAAGTTAAACTGTTTGTTTCTTTTTTAACTTTTGCTAATACTTATTACATTCTCTCGCAACAAATGAAATTAAGTAATGCGAGGAAGACATTAAGGAAGTTTAAAGTTCTTGTTGAAGTATTGCCAATGGATGATAAAATCATTGATCTTTCACTTGAGTCTGATTTTAAAGACTTTGAAGATGCAATTCAATATCACACAGCAATTGAAAATCAAATTGATATTATAATAACTCGCAATTTAAAAGATTTTAAAACTTCAAAAATCCCTGTTTTGACTGCTAAAAACTATATTGAAATTAGAAAATAGCCTATGGGTAACAAGCGATATCACATAATGTTAAATTTTCACAGAATTTCTAAGAAATTCACCGAAAATTTAACATTGCTACGTGTTCAAAATGTTGACAGTTAGCATATTTGCTACTGCGCATATCGCGAGACCGTTGAATTGATATTGCCACAAATAACAGTTAAATCAAATTAAAATACGGCTCCAAGAATTCAAGAAAATATCAATTAAAAAATAATGATTGAAAAATATTAACGTTATGTTTTGATGGAAATTTTATTAATTTTAGGAGCTTTCCAAGCTATTTTTTTTGTTGTTTTGCTCTTGTCGAAAAAAGGTAAAACTGTTTCTGACAAAATATTAGCTCTATGGCTTTCAATATTTGCAATTCACTTAGCTTTTGTTTATTATTCTTTTCAGTTAGGGCATGTTTTTTATATCAAATATGGTTTTATCCTTTCAGGAGTGATAGTTTTGTATTATTCTTTAATGTATGTATATACTCAATCTCTTGTCTCCAAAGAGCAAAGCTTTAAACCTAAATGGCTCTTGCACCTTTTACCCACAGTTATTGTTTATGGATTTATTATACCATTAGCTATACTTCCTTATGAAACAAAAGTTGATATTGGGGTTCATCCATCGGCTGATGTTTATTCTACGGTTGTTTTTGGAATTGTAATTGTCTTTGTTACAGGATATATAGTTTTAATACTAAAACTCTTAAATAAGCACAAAGTTACTATTCGAAATATCTTTTCATATGAAGAGAATATTAACCTAATTTGGTTGAAAATATTAGCTTTTCTTTTGATCGTTTTATGGGTTATTATTTCTGTTCTTATTGTATATTTCTATTATCTTGACGCAAGTCAATCTACTATGCTACCTGAAGATATAATGATACTTGATATGAAAGGCCAATCAGCGTTTGTAGCATTTGTTTTTTTTCTTAGTTTTTTTGGTATAAAACAACAAATTATTTATTCACATCCATCAAAAGAAGAGAAAGATTTAGAAGAAGGGCCGAAAAATAATTCAATCAGTCGATATGAAAAATCCAGTCTTAAAAAAGAAGATTCTGTGATTTATTTAAAAAGGTTATTAGAGTATATGGAAAGAGAAAAACCAAACTTAAATGGAAAACTTTTATTAAAAGAACTTGCAGATGAACTGAATATTTCTACTAATCATCTTTCTCAAGTGATTAACGAGAATTTAGGGAAGAACTTCTTTGACTTTGTAAATGCTTATAGAGTAGATCTAGTAAAACAAAAAATGATTGACCCTTCTAATAAAAAGTTTACAATAATATCTTTGGCTTATGAATGTGGTTTTAATTCAAAAAGTAGTTTTAATTCAATATTTAAAAAGCATACAGGATTAACTCCATCAGAATTTAGTAAACAAGAATAATCTGTTTTTACATATTTAGTATATTATGCGGGTCAAATCATATCGTTCTTGTTTTACATTAGTAATCAGTCTCCTTATATGATTGAACCCCTTAATTGTCAACCTATGCCTTTTTTTGATATAAATTCAACCAATAAATAGTCCTAATCCTATACGTCTGGACGATTAATGTGATCAGCATTTGTAGCTTTGTGTCATAATTAATTAAACAAAAAATATGAAAATATGAAAAAAAGAATTTTAGTCATAATTGTAATATTTGCGGGATTTATAAAACCAATTTATACACAGAATGAGCCAAAACAAGCCATTAACATTTGTGCTATAGCTATCCCTGTTATGGATATGTATGTAGTCAATTACGAGTATTTATACCATAGCCGCCATGGATTAGCTGTCCGGGTGGAATATGCTCCAAGGCTAAAAGGAGCAAATACAAATGGTGTTATGTGGGCAGGAGTTCTTGATTATCGATGGCATTTATCTCCTGTGATGAATGGTTTTTTTGCAGAGCCATATTTACGATATCGTTATTCAAGTGGTTCGGGGAAAACAAGATTAAACAACTATAAATATAATGTGTCAGAGTTAAATCTAGGACTAAATGCCGGGTTTCGTTGGATTTCAAAACTTGGTATAAATGTGGTAATTGCTGCAGGTTATGGTTATTCTATTATAAAAGAAAATCTCACACCATCGAATTCTGATATTGAATTTACTTTTACTAAATTTAAAAACGATAATGTTACTAATACTTCCTTATTTGATGCTCCTTTTTATGGTGAAGTATCAATTGGATATGCTTTTTAATAAAATATTGATAATTGATAAATAAATATGAAGAATTACAGTAAACTGGTATTATTAATGGGGATAATCTTTTTATCAATGTCAAGTGTAATAGCACAGAAAGGTCTTTATTTTAAATTTAGTCTTGGCCCCGGATGCACAACTGAGTTTGCAAATTTAAAAACTTCTGCTTTTTCTATTGCGACTAAAAATCATGCAATTGGTTGGGGAATTACCGATGATTTTGCTGTACAAATTGGAGATTTTGGTTTTTTGACTAAATAAGAATAATAAAACCTACTAAAAAATATATCAATACAATATCATCTTATCAAATACTGTTTGTGTTTTAGTAGATAGTCTTAAAATATAGATTGATGGTTTTAAATTTGATGTTCTACAATTAAAGATATTCAGTTCTGAATTTACTATTCCTGTATAAATATTAACTATTTTATTGGCTGAAATATCAATCAAATCTATCTTTATCTTCTGTTGCATATTTAGTTTTACTTTTATTTTAACAGACTCACCGACTTTGACAGGATTTGGAGTGGATTTTAAATCCATATCATTATATTTAATTTCATTTTGTACATAATCAGGGGAGTTTAAACCAAAATAATCAGCTATTCCTGTTAAAATTGCATAGGCTGTCTTGTCATAATCTCCAGCTTCTTCACAATTTCCATCCTCATATGTTAGTGCTAAAACTTTCTCTTTAAAATTGAGCCACCACCAACTTTCAGGATATTTTCTTGGTGTTCCATTTTTCCAGGTGATAAAAAAGTTCCAAGGCTCTATTCCTCCTACGAAATAACTTACCACAAAATTAATATACAACTTCTCAATCTGTGTATATTTTTGGCTAGTTCCGTTCTGATGATGATAAACAAAATATCTTTTACACTTATAAGCAGAATGCATATTTAGTGCTAATTCTATCGGAGAGTTGCTACCCATAAGCTTCACAAATCTTTTTCTAAGTGCTTTTACTTCCGGTTGAACAGTATCTGCAAACCAATTGCCTTCTATATCTATTTTATTTGCATTTTCTCTTGGATATTCAAGCTCTACTCCATCCGGATTATACATTGGCACAATATAAAATACACATTCATCTCTGATGTTTTGAACTAAAGAATCTTCTGAAGTTAATAATTTTATTATCTCATTTGCAACCCAAAATGATTGGACTTCATTGGGGTGAGTTCTAACGTGAATATAGATTATATGCTTATCTATATTTGAACTATCAGAGCTTATTCGCAGTTCCCACAAAGCCCTATTTAGTACTGAATTTCCAATACTGTCTATTGTGATATATGGACTGGATCTCCATTTAGTTAAATCAACCAATAAATCTTGATAGCCATATCCCCAGTGATCTCC
The DNA here is from genome assembly GCA_027011385.1 of Saprospiraceae bacterium. GTDB lineage: Bacteria > Bacteroidota > Bacteroidia > Chitinophagales > Saprospiraceae > JADJGA01. The sequence goes on from JALVAD010000037.1 coordinate 4,160, forward strand.
TCTCAAAGACAACTCCTCTTGTACCCGAGTACTATCGAGTTCACCACATTTTTCATATTCTTGTCCGGAGACTATGTCCGCAGTAAAAATGAAAATAAAAAGTATAATGATTAGTCGTTTCATAAAACAATGTCTTTTGTTGTAGATGCTAAATTTAGTGTATTTTGATATTCAATTGGTATAATTTATGGCAAAATACATAAAT
>JALVAD010000038.1 GCA_027011385.1 Saprospiraceae bacterium
ATTATTTTATGTGAGGAAGTCTAAGAATGTAGACTTCCTCATTAAAATCTAGAAAAAAAATGAAGCAAATAATAATTTTTCTTTTTATTATCTTAGTAAATAACTCTTACAGCCAAACATGGGAATACAAACAGTCGGGAAATTATCGTTTTGGTATTGTTAATTTTTCCGAAGAGTATATTACTGGAGAGGTGATAACATTAGAAATAATAAGAAAACATGATTCGATACCCAAAGAAGACAGATTGGTTACTTCCAGAATAAATATTCACGATTCTTATACTGGAGATATAATAGATTCTGCCATTTATAAAATTGATTCATTGTCATGCACTCTTTCATGGGTTTTCTATAGTGATTCATTAAACCAATATTTTATAGTTGGACAAGCACGAACAAAAAGTATTGAGAGTTTAAGAGGATATTTTTTATTAACTAAATGGGATGAAGACCTTAATCTATTATCTGACACATTAATTAGATTACAACCATTTAATGAAACAAATACAATATGGTATTTAGTTGGAGACCAAACTCAGGCTAATGAATTTTTAGTTATAGGCCATCAAAGTATTGACCCCGTTGATATACAAAATCGAATAAAGGAAATAGTAGTCAGAATAAATAGATATGGAGATGTTGCGAAAGTGAAATGGTTATATTATCCTGAAATTAGTGGAACTCAAAGAAATATATTTTATGATGATATCTTGGATAAGTATATCATTTTTGGGAGAAATGCATATGTACTAAATAAAGAGTTAAATGTCGAAAAGGAATATCAATTTTCTAGTTTAAGAACTTTAGGATATGTTGGTCTTGCAGATAAATTCAATGACGAAAAGTATATATCAACAGTTACATTTAATAATGGATTTAACCAAGGAGTAGCTTTCTTCAATCGAAGTTTTAATTACATTAATGGAACAAATATTAGTAAGAGAAAAAATAAAATATTTGATACTCCTTTGGCTAGGAAAAACTATGATTATAAAGATACTTCGGTTATATTCGTAGGTAATTATGAAGCATACTATTCACGTCATTTTACGATTGCAAAATTAAACTCAAATTTAGATCCATATTGGATAAAATACTATAGTGAGGAAGATTCAATATTTCACTATCTTTTTTCCATAACCTCAACCAATGATGGTGGTTTTATTCTAACTGGAGGAATTGGAAATATCGAAGATATAGTTCCCCCCGATTTTGTTCCTAAGAATTTACGAGCATGGGTTAAAAAATATGATACAGATGGAAATTCAGTAACTACTGAAGAAATTTCAAAAGAATTATGGGAGATTACGGTTTTCCCAAACCCTTCTCATGGGGATTTCAAAATAACTATCATAGGCGATTCAAAAAATGTAGTGTTACGAATGTATGATATGCAAGGTAGGATAGTCAAGACTTTTAATAACTTAAATTCAGGTACAAATTACGTTGATTTTCAAAAGTTATCACCAGCTATATACATTTGGAAATTAGAAAATGCAGGGATAGAAATTGGATATGGTAAGTGGGTAAAAAATTAAATCGAGTAATTGTAAAATAAAGGAAAGGAATTCTAAAGATTGCCATATATACACGAATAAAAGATAAATACATAAAGCAAACATGTATAAGAACCTATCTTACAATGCTAAAAGCCTAAAACTAATAAGAATCACCCTACATAACAAGCCGTGATGTCTCCATACTCCCTTTGGTCGTACAGAGCATACGGCGAGACCGTTCTACACTATAATCAAACTAAATACTGTTAAATAACTGAATGAATTGCAATCACAACCATACAATATCTGGAAAAGAAGTAAGATGTAGTCTTTCTAATTTAGTTGAAAACTTACCAATTGATAAATCTTCATTATGTATTTTCCATTCTGATAATATCCAATGGAAGAAAGAAAATGATTTTAATGGTTTTGTGGTAAAACTCTTTAATAAGATTTATAGTGATAAAATTACCAGTTATGGCTTTCATGATTTTATCTTTACAGGCAAAAATATTATTGAAGAGTATTCTGTAGAAAATATATTGTATTTCAATAAAATATTATCAAGAAGTACTTTAACATTTTATGATTGCGTTTTTAAATGTGAAGTCGAAATTGAACAATCTGTTTTTAAGGAAGCATTGAATTTTGTCAATTGTAAATTTGAGCATGAAGTTACCCTAAATAGTTGTAGCTTTTTTGAAGAACTGAACATATTTGACAATTGTCATTTTTTAAAAAAATTAGCCTTCTACAACATGAACATTTTTAAGAGCAATATACAAATTGTTAATTCAACTTTTGAAGAAGATTTAGATATTGATAACAATCAAATCCATGGCGCCTTACATATTGACGAGAATAAATTCTCAATGAATCATGGATTGTACTTATTCGCTAATTCTCTATTAGGTGGTTTCTCATTGCGTAATAGTGTTAATGTGGGGCTACTGAATATTATTGAGAATGAAATCGTCTCAGACTCTTTGTTAAGCAATATTAACAAAAATGCAAGTATGGAAATCTCGAATAATAAATATTTGGGTGAATTCAAAATTCAAGGAATTGAAGGTAATCTTATGTTTAACCCTAATACGGTATTTGAGTTAGAGACTGAACATCTAGTAGGTTCTGCATCAAGAATTATTTTTGATTATTGTGATTTACTAAATCTTAATGAAAAGGCACTTAAAACACTTACTGAATTAGAAGAAAATGAGAAAGTAGTATTCAATGATACAAATAAAATGACTAGGCTTCGTGTTGTTCATATAGTTGACAATAGAAATATTCCTGAATACTTATTAACTGATATTTTTGTTCTAGTTTCTCGGTATTTTCAACATTATTTTGCTCTTCAACTTTCAGTCAGTTTTCAGAAATTAATATCAAAGAGTCAAACAAAAGTTATTTTCACTTCAAACCAATTGATAAGTATAGATGAATTTCAAGATACTTTTGAAAAATGTATAGTAAAAGTCTTCGCTAAAAATTCATTTAACACAAAGTCAACAGAAATTATCCTTAACCAGAATAATTATGATGATATAGATGAGCAAACAAAAAATTTATTACAGAGAATTAAGAACTTTTACAAGGTTGGGACTTTTAGTCCAAGAGATTTAGTAAATGCATTAATTCTGGACAAAAAAAGTATTAACATAAACACAATTGAAATAATCATGGGAGATAAAAACAAATTTATCAACTCACAAATTGGTGCTGTTGGTTCAAACTCACAATCACACAACAATTCTTTTCAAAACGTAAACGTTACTGTTCCTAGTAATTTAGATTATAATCAGTTATTAGCTGAACTAGAAAAACTAAAAACTGAATTAGTCTCAAAGTCTGAAACTCCAGAAAACTATCTAGCAGTAGTAGAAGTTGCAAATGCTGAAGTTGCAGCAAAGGAGAAAGATGGACGCAAAGTAATTAGCCACTTACTTAAAGCTGGCAAGTGGACTTTGGAGATAGCAAAAGAAATTGGAGTTGAAGTGGTAGCAAACATAATAAGCAATCAGTTGTAAATACAGTGTAGAACAATGTACATGACATCAGACTTGCTATCGCTACGTCCGCTGCATGTACTTGACGTTAGTGATTATAAAAATAAATATAATGAAAAGTTTAGTTGAAAAAAGTATTGAAATCTTAAAAGATATTGTCAAAGATGATACTATTGAAACAGGGAAAAAAAATAGTGTTTTCAATTCATTTATTAATATTTTTGAACATAATCAAAATAATTTTGCAAATTGGATTTTATTATTTATTGAAAACCATAAATTTTGGCTTGTTCATTCAAAGTATTCTAATGATCTTGTTAACGTGTTTGAAGATGATTTTCAAGAGTCATTAGATAAACTTGAAGAAAAGCAATTTAAACAATTAATAAGAATAATTAAAAATAAGAAAGTTGAATTAAAAGGTAATATTTCTGTTGGGATATTATTTCATGAAGCTATTCATTTTGGATATATAGAGCCACCAAATGAAGAATTAGCATATAGATATCATCCTTATAGACCTTACAATAAAGAGATAAAAAAGGTTTATGAAATTCATTTTCCACATGATTATAAGGATGTTTTTGAAAATTATAAACGTATGATATATTTTAATTACGAAGATGAAAATTATAAATATGAATTTGATGATGATGAATTTGATGATGATGAACTTGAAGAAATTAAAGATACACATAGATTTGGAGGAATAATCGAGGGATTAGAAGCTGTTGGAATTAATAGGATTATAACGATTGACCCAATTCCAAATGATATAGGTGTTAGTAGTGTGAAGAAAATAACTATTGGATTTAATTTTAAAAAAGCTTTTTGGATACCAATAGATGTAGAG
>JALVAD010000039.1 GCA_027011385.1 Saprospiraceae bacterium
GTACAATTCCTCTAGTTTTAGCCTCAAATGTTGTACAGCATATCTTTTTCTTGAAATCAGTGTTTTTATATTTTCACCTGTTCTATCGGCTATTTGTTGAAATGTCTCATCGTCCAATTCATTCCAGATAAATACGTTTTTTTGATTTTCGGGCAATTCATCCAATGCGATAAACAGTTCTTTCCAAAATATTTCTTTGAGGTTTTCTTCTTCAGGAGAAATTGAATCTGCCAATAATATTTCTTTAAAAATAAACTCACCATCATCATTTTTCACTTTTTTGTCTTCCAGAAGTTCAGGCTTTTTCTTTCTGTAGTTATCTGTGATTTTATTTCGTGCTACCCTATACAACCATCCGCTGATTTGCTCTATAGAATCTAATTCAATGACGCGACTTAACTGATACCAAACATCTTGAACAATATCTTCTGCATCGGTATTGGTTGGTACTCTGCCACGTATAAAGTGAAAAAGCTTCTTGCCATAGTCATTTATAATATTACTTATAGTTTTTTCCCTTTTTTCAGCCATTTGCCGGGTCATATTGCTCGTCTTTTTTAGGCAGACGAAATTGTTTTAATTTTACTTTAAATATATCAATATATTTTGGTAAATTTATAAAAGTACTGTTTTTTGTCTATAAACTGTGGTTTAAACATTGTCTTCCCTCCTTATGAGCACTTCTGTACCTTGAGGTATATTGTTTTCATATAGATCTATATATTCAAAAGATATATTTTTTTGTGTTAATTTTTCATATACATTTAGTCTTTCTTCTGTTATTTTAGTTCCAAGACTTTTATGTGAACTTATGCCCTGCATTGCAAATAATAGTGCTTTTGTGGGATGCAGCTTCCTGCCTTGTAAGGGAGGTTTGAGGTGGGTTCTAATTATTATAAAAAAACGAAAAAATATTATAAATATGAAAGAAAGATAAACTTGCTTCGTAGTATAGCTTGAAATTTAGCAATTAGAAATAACTAAAAATATTGAAGATTAATTCTAAATATTGTTGTAGATTAGATTTTTCAAGATAAATTAAAAAAAATAGCTTTGTATATTAGTGAGGAGATATGTAAGTCGTTAGATGATAAGGAAATTGTTTCAAGGTCTCTTGAGGATATGGGGTATTTTCGATGTATTTATCTTCGATATGAAAAATCTTTGAAGCGATACATTTTCAAAATATCTAATTTTTCAAATGATGAAGCAGAAGATGTTCTACAAAACGCTTTCCTAAATATTTGGAAAAATCTTAATAGTTATGATAAGTCAATGAAATTATCGAGTTTTATTTATAGGATAGTACATAATGAGACAATATCAAGATGGAGAAAAACAAATGCAGATCATAATTTAAAAGAGGCGATAATGAACAGTCCTTCAGAAGAAGAATCTGAAGAAAAAATCAATAAAAGTAAATATATTCAGAATATTTTAAATAAGATGCCTCAAAAGTATAAAGAGATTCTTGTGTTAAAGTTTCTTGAAAATATGGACTATGAGGAAATATCCAATATTTTGAAAATACCTGAAGGTACTGTTGCAACTAGAATAAATAGAGCTAAGAAATCTTTTGTGAAAATATCAAAAATATAATACCTATGACAAATTTTGACGAATTATTAAAGAAAATACAAAATGAAGAAATAAAACAAACTCCAAAATGGCAATTTGATTTAATGAATATTTCATCAATAGCATTTTTCTTATTGTTTGTAGCGATTGGAGCTATTTCATTTTCAATCATATTGTTTGCTATTCAGCAAACTGATTTTGAGCTTTTATCTCATATGGGGCACTCAAAACTTGAAGCATTTTTATCTATATTACCATTTATTTGGCTCTTTTTATTAGTCGCATTTGTACTTGGATCTATTTATGCCCTATACAAATCAAAAAAAGGTTATAAGTTTACATTTACTAAACTTATAGGTTTTAGTGTAGGATTAAGTGTGTTATTTGGTACTATGTTTTTTATTGGAGGGGGAGCAGGATGGTTTGAGAATGCTTTTGCTCTTAGAGCGGGATTTTATGAAAGTATTCAGAATAAAAAAGAGAAAATATGGCAAAACCCTGATAAGGGAAATATTGCAGGTTATATCCAAAATGTAAATGGACATATTATCGAATTAAAAGATTTTGATGGCAAATTATGGGAAATAGATATTGATACTGCATTCGTTCCACCTTCTGTATTTTTGGAAAAAGATGAAAAGATAAAGGTTACCGGAATAATTATTTCAGACAATAAATTTAACGCTGAAGGACTATATCCTTGGGGAGGAAAAGGTATGAGGAATAAAATGAGAAGAAAAATGAAAGGACAAAGGCAAAAAAAAGAATGAAAAATAGGTTATAAGAAAGCAGCGTTGGATAAACAAATAGATTTTTTACCCTAATCTGAGCCAAAGTGTCTCCGACCTCTTGGCGAATATATAAAAAATTTGATGACAGAAATTATAAAATAAAAAATAAGCACATGAAAATAATAGTTTTAATTTTAGCTTTAACATTGGCAAGTTGCGATAGTGTAAACAATAGAAATAAATTAAAAAATGTTTCTAACGAAGACAAAAAAATAGTTATAAAAAGAGATATTGGTTATGAATTGACAAAACAGTACTGCTACATTTGTCATATGCCAAAATCTAAAGAAAGCATGATTGCACCTCCTTTATTTAGAGTAAAGGAGCATTATAAACCTTCATATCCGGTTAAAGAAGAATTTATAAAAGCAATTGTGAATTGGGTACAAAATCCAAATGAAGATAAAGTTATGATGCCGGGAGCTGTGCGTAAGTTTAATTTGATGCCAAGTCAAACCTATATACCAGTAGATACCTTAAAACTTATAGCTGCATACATTTTTGAAAATGAAATTGAAAGACCCGGTTTTCATAATCGGAATAGAAATAGAAATAGATCTGAAGATAATCCAATAACTCTTGACAATGGGGCTAAATGGAAAGTAGGAAATAAGGTGTTTGCTACAGTCGCTAAACTTCAAAAAATGGTAGATTCATTTGAAGCAGGTTCAAGTAGCGATTACCAAGAATTTGGAAAGAAAATATTTGAAAGTTCCAAAGTAATATTGTTAGATAAAGAAAATAAAGGTGAAACTTGGGAGCAATTGCATAATTACTTTAATAAACTTGAAGGGGATATGCACTCACTTATTGGGGTAAAATCAGTTGATGAAGGTGAGTTAATACTTCAAAGAATAAACAAGAAGTTGAGCAGTTTTAGTGATTATTTTGAGAAAAGTTGATACTAGTGCATCACTGTTTCTGCACAACCGCCCCCTCATGCATCCCGCAAAATCACTGGAGTAGAGCCATTATGATGAAGCGAAGTCAGAGACATTCGCTTATCATCTGAATTGATAAGTGCGGGTTGAGGTTCTCCCTATCTTTTTGCGAAATGAAATGTAGCAAAAATATAAGGGAGTCAGAGGGCGGTTGTGCAAAAAAAAAGTTAGGATTAGTACTGGAAAAGCAATAGAAATTGCAAAAAGTATTTATAAATTATAACTTACTTTGTCAAATTCTCATGAATAAGTTGAGAAGTTTTAATGATTATTTTGAGAAAAGTTGATACTTAAATCTACATTTTGGGGGATTTCTCGTTGATATAATGTACATTAGTGTAAATATTATCTATAATCTAAAACTTCCAATCATGAGAGTTTATCTACTTCTGATATTTTTTTTATTGAGTGGTATTCTTACCGGGCAAATCAACCAAAAAAAGGATGATTATTATTTGTTGTTTCTTAAAGCAAGGGAAAGTGAGAACTATATCCATTCCATTGATTCAATATTCTATGGCAAATTCCATAAGTTTAAAGTGTTGGAGAAGTCTCCTTCAAGTGATATTACCAAAGCTATAGTACATACAGTATTAGCAGGATGGGAGCCTGTTAATTATCATTTGGAAGTGGATAGAAGACGACTTGGATTGAAGGTATAGGTGATTTGGGAGGAGGATTGGCATTGAATGCAAGTTCGTGTTATGTCGGATGGAATAGTTCCTTAGTTTGCTTTCACCAAGATGGAGAATTAGTATATAGAAGTTCTGAATTTGACTATTGTTGGCCTACGGGTAGCAATAATTTTGAGCTAACAAAATTAAGAATAATTCCAAATCCTGCAATAAATGATATCAGGATTGTCTCTAATAGCCATATAGAAGAAGTTAAAATATACGATATTTCAGGGAAATTGATAAAAACAGCTCAGACGGAAAGAATCGATGTACAAGCACTAAGGTCAGGTCTTTATATTGTAAAAATAAAAACCGGAGATAAACTGCATATCGGAAAATTTGTCAAGATATAAAAGATTTATTTATATAT
>JALVAD010000040.1 GCA_027011385.1 Saprospiraceae bacterium
CAAATATACTCTCAGGATTCTGTGATAGATAGCTTGAAAATTATCCTTAAAAACTCTAATTCTGATTCCTCAAAAGTTGATGTTTTAAATAAAATAAGTAAATCTTATGCAATAAGTAATTTAGATTCTTCTGCACTCTACGCTTCAAAAGGGTTAAAATTAAGTAAGACTATTAATTATTTGACGGGACAAGGAGATGGTTACAAGAATTTAGCTTTAGTAAGATTTTATACAACAGAATATGACTCTTCGTTGACTTATGCAATAAAGTCCTATAAAATATTTAATCAAATTGGAAATAAAAAGGAAATTGCGTTAGCCAATAATTTGTTGGGGATAATTTACGATAGGCAAAATAAATTTGAATTGTCCGTTAATCATTATAAAAAAGCGTTAAGTTTTGCAGAAAAATCAAATGATTATCAATTAAAAAGCATTGTTTTGAACAATATCGGTGCAAGCTATTCCAATCAAGATGATCATAAAACGGCACTTGGTTACTATATGAAAGCACTGGATTTATCCAAATCACACGGCAATAGCCAAACTAATGCTACAGCTTACTACAATATTGGATTTATTTATGATAAATTATTGAATAATACAAAAGCTCTGGAATATTATCAAAAAGCTTTGCTTCTCAATCGAAAAATAAAAGACGAATACAGAACCTCAATTACACTATCAAGAATCGGTTTAATATATACCAGACAAGAAAAATTTCAAGATGGGATTAAATATATAACGGAATCATTAGATATTGCAAAAAAGATAGGAGCTATCGAAAATATAGCAGAATCATCAATGATACTTGGGCGTACTTACCACAAAATGAATGACTATAATAAAGCATTAGAATACTATTTGCAGGCTATTGATATGATTAAAGATTCGGGTGATAATTTATATTTATCCGCAGCTTATACCAATATATCTTTTACTTTCATTGAAATGAAAGAATTTGAGAAAGCTTTAAGTTTCTTAAAAAAATCAGAGAGTATCTATCTTGAAAATAATGCCAAAACACAATTGTCAGAGTGCTATTTGTATTTGGCGGAATTGTACGACAAAATGGAGAATTATACAGAAGCTAATAACTATAAATCAAAGTATATTAATTTGAGTGATTCCTTAAATTTGGCCAAAACCTCTGTAGAAATTCATGAACTGGAAACCAAATATCAAGTAAAAGAAAAAGACTCTAAGATAGCTCAGCAAGATAAAAAAATTGCCAGACAAAAGCAGAGTAATATGATAATTGCATTTTTTGCTTTGATATTCCTGCTGGTTGCTACATCCTTTTATTTTATATCCAGAAGAAGAAAAAAAAGAAATTTAGAACTATTAAACAGACTGGAAAATCTACTAAAGGACATTGATGAAAAAGAGAAAAAAGTAGGGGAATATAAAATTGAATCTAAAGAAACTATTATTTCAAAAGATGAACAAACACTTAAAAAACTTGAAACATTTGTAATCGAAAATTTAAATACACAAAACCTTGTGATTTCTGACTTATCAAGACATTTACACATAAGCGACCGACAATTGAGAAGTTTTATGCAAAGGACTATAAGTCTAACTCCCATATCATTTATTAGAGAGATCAGATTGCAAAGCGCTTATGAATTTTTAAAAAATAAAAAGTATTCAACTGTTTCAGAAGTATGCTACAACATTGGAATTGATAGTCCCGCATATTTCAGTAGAAAATTTAAAGAGAGATTTGGAATAAACCCCAAAGAATTATTGAATAAATTAAACAAATAAGCCTCAGAAATCCGTAGCTATTCTAAAGTTGACTTTTGTATAACAGGCTTAACAAAAAAAATCAAATTTTAACAAATTTACTAATATACCGCTTGTAGCCACTATTGACTTCGACAAAATAAACTCCGGGAATCATTGATGAAATATTAATTTCCTTAGTTGAAATATTACCATGCCTAACTTTTGAACCTTTAATATCATAGATTTTATATTCCTTTCCGATAAAACCGGCATCAATCCTTATAAAATCTTTCGCAGGATTGGGGTAAATATCAACATCAAAACTGTCTTTATCCTCTTTATCAATTAAAGATGTATATTCAGCTGCCTTCATTCTTACTACCTGCCTTCCTACCAACTTATCAATAGCAATAAAATACACATAACCATTATTTGCAATCATTTTTGTATAAAAAACATTTCCAATTAGATTATCTATCAAATGAATTTTCTTTTTTTCGTCAATATACAATAATTTATCTTTAATATAATAGATTCCTGACTCTCCAAAACTTAAAAAATTATTCTGCCCCCTGTTTGATGTACTCAAATAAGAATCAATAAGGTCGATATTTTTAAAATAACCGGTTGAGTGGTAAAAATTTATTTTATTTGAATTACCCTTATTTGTCCTTGTTAATAAAAATGTATCATTTTCAAATAGCAAAGCGTCAAAAAGACGTTCATTATCCGGAAATTCAGGCTCTTCAATACCTTTTGCCTTATTGCAATCAAATAAATAATTAATCCCTAATCTATAAATATCATTTCTCAATTCATTAAATGAAATAATTTCTCGCCCTGGATATATCTTTTTCAAATTATTACCATCATAAAAATATGCAGAACTCAAATCGGAAAACATCGGGATTAACATATATTGATGTTCTTCGTCTTGTGTTACGCTCATACTCAACTCACATGTCGTATAACTATACTTCAAAAGTGGAAATAATTTTTTATTTTTCATCTCGTAAATACCCGTTTTCAGCATTACAAAAATTTTATCCTTGACAATTATTACGGGTGTAGTACGCACTATATTATCAATTACATATTGAGGTTCACTATTATCATATATAGCATAAAGCTCCCAGTCCAAATTGTCACAATAATATATATCTTTCCCAAATTGAAATAAAAAATTTCTATCCTCTCGATCTGAATGGAATAAGAATACGTGAGAAGATAACTTTTCCAGCTTATGCTCATCTAATGAATACCTATAAAATTCACCAAAATTGATAACAAAATACAAGGTTTTATCAATTATCACAATTTGGTCAATCTCATTAACTTTCTCTTTAAAAGGGAAACTTGCAATCATAGATTTATTAGTACCATCAAATTTCATTATCTTAATGGAATCAGTTCCAAGCGGTGTGAAATAATACAAATCCCCCTTAAATAAGGTATGATTGGTCCAAAAATAATTTCCAAATATCGGTTTATTGTTTATTTTTTCAACACGAGTTCCACTAATATGATACAAATCATTGATCGATAATACTACTTCTCCATACACAGAAACCAATCGAGAATTCAGGTTCAAACCACTATTTGATTTCAGAAATTCAGACGATACCCCCTTATAATTTTTTGAATTCAAATCAACGTGGTACAATGGAGTATAACCGGCATTATACTCATGGTTGGTTAATGAAACGAAATAATCATTATCCGACAATCTCATATATTGACAATTATACTTAAAAGCGACATCTTTAGTGCCTTCCAATTGTATAGTAGTCATATTTTTCAAATCAATTAAATTGAAATCGCCACCATAAATATTAAAGACATATCTATTGTCAACCACCTCGAGATTGCGAAATTGCGAGAAAGTATGAAGAGATTTAAATGATTTATAATTTCCTGAGTTAATATCAATCACAACCAATTCATCATCATAGTGATTTGTTACTAATTTAGTATCATATAATTCATATTGATATACCGGATATGAAAACTTACTTTTTATTTGGTGTATATTCTTCTTAGTGGTTAAATCAAATATTTGCAAATAAAATCCTTTTTTACCTGAATTGGTAATAATCATATTATTCCCCACTTTCTTCACAATATTAATTTCACCTAACCTTGGCGAAATATTTTCATATCTATTTTTTTCTTTTGTAGTATAATTAAAAGAGCATAATGCACCGGTGATGTCCTGATACCAAACACATTTATCCCCCATATACATTCTCATAAATTTCCAAAAAGTCAAATCTGTAATCAACGTATCTCTGACACCTGTATTTTCATCATATAAATAATATGTTTCAAGACGATCATCTCCATCATGTTTTTCAAAAATATAATAATTATCCTTTTTATGAAGTGCATGAAATACAAATTCGTCACATTCTGAGATTCCCGTTTTAAAATTATATTTAAAGTATTTTGAATTACTATTGTAACTAAAATTATCCTTCATTACAAAATACACACTTGAATCTGATTCAAATTTCCAATTATATAAGAAATAATCCTTAGGAATTGGCTCTTTTCTTATTTCGTCTTTGATAAAATCATAAGCTATAAAAAATCCAGGAATATCAAATAACATCAAACTACCTTT
>JALVAD010000041.1 GCA_027011385.1 Saprospiraceae bacterium
GAATAAATATCTACACTATATTTATTCCTTAAGCTATTTTCTATAATAAACTCAGTACTTGTTATATTGGGATAACATTGAATATCTGTTTTCCTCTCCAACTCATTATTAAGAGTCAATTCACGTCCATATTTAACTTTATCCAAAGTCTCTTTATTTAGATCCGAATTCCCATTTACGATACCTTCGGGAAGGCATGCCGTTGAAATTGGAAAATCAAGTGAAAGGGAAACAAGATTAGGTACAAATGTAAGCCAATCCGGTTTACAGATAGGAATTGGAGAAATAGTATAATCAAATTTAACATCGGTTACACCAATTTCATAAAAAAACACACCTGTGTTATGAAACCTAATATATCTTTTGCAATAGAAAGGTAGATCTGTATAATAAAATTCGCAATTTCCTCCAATACCTGACTGACCCAAATAACTATTCATATCATTTACAAAATCAAATAGATTCGGATGATAGCCGCAATCTTGAGTAACTCGACCATAATAAGGAAAATCAAAAATAGAGCCGTTATTACTCGCATCCAATGTCTGCATTCCCAAAACAGGATCAAGATAAAAAACAGATTCTAACATCGGCAATTGTCCCGGCCATCCATCTGGAGTTGGATCTAAATAAAAGTCACAATAACTAAAGCTGGAAGTACATGCATCTTCTGTGCAACCTAGAACAGTGATAACATTGTCATATTCTGGTGGTGTAAACTCATAATGAAAAGTACCACAATATGTAACAATATCTACTGAAAAATCAATACCATATATTCCATTGTAAGGGTAGAAAAAAAACACAGATTGATTAAAATCATATATCTGTGCAATTGCGCTACCGTTGTCCCAAATCATATTTTCGTATTCATCAATGTATTGTGCAGAATTGTTTACTGCAACAATATTTACATCACACTGAACCAAACCACATTCCCCGGAAACATTCGAGAGTGTTCTAGTGACCACAAGAGATATTTTATGATTACAGTTGTCTGCAAAATCCACGTGATCGGTATAAGTCATAGCATGTGCAACCAGTCCCCAAAACACAATCAAAGCCGTGAAAATCAGGCGAGTGAGTGAGTGAGTGAGTGAGTGAGTGAGTGTAATTTAATAAAATTTTTCATAATAAATAAACTTATAGGTTAAAAAAATAAAAATAATTTCATTATTTTCTCTCATACACGCCGGGAGATCGACATATCCAATACCCAAAGCTATTAAATAATAATGAATTGTGCAAGTATTTGTGTGTATTTTTAGATTTTTTTTGTAGACACTAAATAATTTATTTTGATAAATTGTTTTTTTTTTATACTTTGCATTTTTAAAATTATAAAATTGATATTACTATGGTTGACCAAATGAAAACTCTTGATGACTATAAAAAAGCTTATAAAAATAGTGTCGAAAATCCTAAAGATTTTTGGGGGAAACAGGCAGAGAATTTTGTTTGGTACAAAAAATGGGACAATGTCTTGGATTGGAATTTCAATGAGCCCAATGTCAAATGGTTTGAAGGCGGAAAATTAAATATCACGGAAAATTGCCTTGATAGACATCTGGATTCCAGAGGCGATAAAACAGCTCTAATTTGGGTATCTAATGAACTTGATGGTGAAGATAAAAAATATACATACCGCGAGCTACACACAGAAGTAAATAGATTTGCAAACGGATTAAAATCCAAAGGCATCAAAAAGGGAGATAGGGTCGTATTTTATATGCCAATGGTACCTGAATTGATGATTGGGATGCTGGCATGCGCCAGAATTGGAGCAATTCATTCGATAGTCTTCGCAGGATTCTCTTCACAAGCCTTAGCAGATAGAGTACAAGATGCAGAAGCAAAAATGATTATTTGCTCTGATTTTAACAATAGAGGAGCAAAGAAAATTCCTGTTAAAGCTGTTGTTGACAATGCGATAAAAATGGGCTGTACAAGTGTTGAAACAGTGGTCGTGCACAAAAACACAGGAGCTGAGGTCGAATGGAACGAAAATTTGGACATTTACCTCCACGATTTGACTGCAAATGTAGATGACTATTGCAAACCTGAAGAAATGGATGCTGAGGATCCCCTATTTATTCTTTATACTTCCGGTTCTACCGGTAAACCAAAAGGCGTTGTTCACACAACAGGTGGATATATGGTATATACTGCATATACTTTCAAAAATGTATTTCAATATCAAGAAGATGATATCTATTGGTGTACTGCCGATATCGGTTGGATAACAGGACATTCTTATATTACTTATGGCCCTCTATTGGAAGGAGCTACTACCATGATGTTTGAAGGAGTTCCGACTTATCCCGATGCAGGTAGATTTTGGGAAATAGTCCAAAAATACAAAGTGAACCAATTCTATACAGCTCCTACGGCAATCAGAGCATTGATGGCAAAAGGAGATGATTTTGTCGATAAATACGACCTCAGCTCGCTAAAAGTACTGGGAACAGTAGGTGAGCCGATAAACGAGGAGGCTTGGATATGGTATTTTGAAAAAGTTGGGCGCAGATCGATACCTATCGTTGATACTTGGTGGCAGACAGAAACAGGAGGAATTATGATTTCCCCCTTACCTCTGATTACTGATATGAGACCGACATTTGCTTCTTATCCACTTCCCGGTATTCAGACTATTTTGGTCGATACCGAAGGAAATACTATTGAAGAAAATGAGGTCGAAGGCTTGCTATGTGTAAAGCACCCTTGGCCCGGAATATTGAGAACCACCTGGGGAGATCACAAGAGATGTAAACAAACTTATTTTTCAGCATTTCCGGAACTGTATTTTACAGGCGATGCAGCTAGAAGAGATGAAGACGGCAGATATAGGATTATCGGTAGAGTCGATGATGTATTGAATGTGTCAGGTCACAGAATCGGTACAGCCGAAGTAGAAAATGCTATAAATGAAACTCCCGGTGTGGTAGAATCTGCTGTAGTAGGCTATCCTCATGATATCAAGGGACAAGGGATATACGCATTTGTAATCACAAAAGGAAAAATATCTGATGAAGCTGAATTTAAAAAATTGGTAGCAAATACCGTCAGAACTGAAATTGGACCTATAGCTAAACCCGATATTATTCAGTTAGTATCAGGACTTCCAAAAACCAGATCCGGCAAGATTATGAGGAGAATACTGCGTAAAATAGCAACAGGTGACATGAGCAATCTCGGAGATATCTCTACTTTGCTCAATCCTGAAATAGTCGAAGAGATAAAAAGGAAAGCAAAGAATAAATGAACCAACAAAACTTGCAAGTAATTTTAATGATCAACTATCTATCAAAATAAATAATTTTTCTTTATAAATTATTGTTCTTTGATTCCAGTTATGTGACAGTTGTAATTTAAACTATCATAATTAAATTTAATATTCATACTAAGTGCTATACCATTTGAATTAAGGGTTCCGCTTCCTTCAAAAATTTCGTATTCATTTGTTTTTAACGGCGAGATCGTAAACTTATTAAGGTTAACAGTTGCATCAGCAATTAGAGGAAAAGCATAATGAATACTTGAAAAATTAACTAATATTTTATCGATCGATTCATTGTTTTCTTTGATACTAAAACTTAATAAATCAAGTTCTGGTTGGCATTGAGAGAATATAGTATAATAACCAATAAACTTATCCCTTGATATTGTGTCGCAATTGATACCCTCATATCCCGAGTCACAAATACATTTACCTTCTTCACAATTTCCAAAATTGCAATTAATTTCTAAACACTTATCAATATTATTTTCTGGAGTACATGATGCAAACAATAGAATTTGAAAGGTTAAAAATAAATAAAATGTTTTCATAATTTAATACTTTTTATATGATTGAAATATTCTAGTTTCGCAATTTATAACTTTATTTTCAATTTCCGTATTTTTTGAATCTTTTTTTAAGAAACTAAATCAATTCCTTATAAACTAAGTTTTAAAATTTGCTCTTTCTTCCAAATAATCTATAAATCCTTCATAACCATATTCAATCATTTCAAATGTTTCATAATCGAAAATGTGATTCTTGGATTTATTCTTTTCAACTTTATCTGAGATTCGCTTCATAGTTTTAATATTATTGCGACAATTCCAAGTAAATAGATGTTTTCATATTAATGCGGACTCAATCCAATTATCAGTTTTTTGTATGGTTCAAAACCGACAAGTTTTAAAGTTCCTCTTATAATATAATTAGAATGCCCCAAAAACACTTAAATATGAATTATATATTAATAATATGGAATACGAGTATAATAGCAACTTCTCAATATTTAATATTTATTTTTTAATTTAATTTAGGACGGGTCATAATCGCATTTTACTGTCCGTATTATAGAT
>JALVAD010000042.1 GCA_027011385.1 Saprospiraceae bacterium
ATATATAGTACCAAAGATGCTAAATATATAGAGATTGCAAATAATGCATTGATTACTTATTTGGAGAACTATGACGAATTGGTATATGGAGATTTTAGCTTGGAACTCGATATTGTTGATTCCACATACAGATCAAGAATAATTAGATACGATTATTGTTATAAGAAAATACCCATTTTCAAGAAGAGTATCACTGTGATATTGAGTAACAAGGGAGAAATAGAATATATGAATCGGACGTTGACCCCATTGTCAAAACCAATTGATTATAATGGTAAAATAAGTAAAATGGGTATAAAATCAATTGTAGAGTCCTATTTGAATAAAACAGTGGAATCAAAATATTTTAAGATTGATACAAGGTTTGAATTAATAGAAGAAAGATACCGGTTGGTTTCTAATATTAAAACTTATGTAGAAGGTGATTTTTATAATACCTATTTTAAAATCAAATCAAATACAGGAGAGATTCTAGAAGTTGTAGATAAAAACAAAAATAATAGACAGGGCAAAGAAGTCAATTTTTCGAACAGAAGTCAGGATTCAGGAAGTGAAGAAGTTACTAATATGATACAAAGTCCAAATGATCCAAATGGTGAAATAGTAGAAGAGCCTGCTAAGTTTAATAATCCTGACCCGGAGGGGACCCTAACTGGTGGAAATGTTTGGTGTACAGAATATGGACAAAATCATTTTCTTGGACGATTTATATTTGGAAGTAAAGGGTACGAAATGAGGGGTGATGAGAAATTCCATTATTATGATTTGAAAAGTGATGGATCAGTTGATTTAGCTTATAATATGTTATATAAATCTATATATACTTCAAAATTTTCATATGATTATTATAAGAATAGTAAAGAAAGAACCAAATACCTTAAGTTATTTGCATATTATCATACAACCAATTTTGTAGAAGATGATGAAATGCAAATCGGTTATGTAGGAAATCCAAAGAAATTGAATGTAGAAGCTGATCAGGTAACTGCTGGTCCTGAAGTCTTTATTTCTTTGGGGGCAATAAACTATACGGCTAATTACTCGGATTATAATCCATTGTCTTCGGATTTATTTATAGTAGTTCAAGCAGCAGCACGAGTAATATTGCAAGATAATGATTTTGGTTCATTTGGTGATGCTATGCTTATGGGATACGCCGATTATTTAGCACAATCATATAGATGGGCACAACCAAATGGTACTGCCGGTTCTGATGATGTTCATCAATGTTTTGATTTTGGTGGACAAGATGCATATTTGATTAGACATACAGATTATCCTTACTCATATACTGAGGGGAATCCTGGAGACTTTGAGAAAGAGCAGATATGGGCAAGTCTCTGGATGTTTATGGAGGAAAAGTTAGGTAGAAAGAAATGTCAGGCTATATTAAAAGAGGTCTTAATAGCAGGAAAGGACAAACGTAAACAGCCGGATGTAGCAAAAATTATTAACGAGATAATTGATGGTAAAAATGATATTTCGAATTTCACAAAATGTGAGATTTTAAATAGCAAGATTACAGATATTTACGGTAAATCTAAGTATCATTTTAGAAATAATAACACCGGGAAAATTGAGCTGGCTAACGATTATTCATCTTATTCATTTCATTATATAAGAGATACTAAAGCTGGACAAGTAGCATATGAGAATGGAGTGCCAAATGAAAATGGAGAGGATGTAGGAAATGAGCCAAGTGAAGAAAGTATGCATTTTTGGATTAGTCCTGATATATGGAATTGTTCAAATATTGAATGTACGAGAGAAAAACACGAAAATCCTGTATATGGAGGGAATAATACCTTATTTGTTAGAATTCACAATAAAGGATGTGGAGTCACATTGGAAGGGAAAGGAGAAGTGAAATTATATGCATCTTTAGCTTCTACAATTACGGATTGGCCATTGGGATGGGGTGAGAATGAAGATTACTTTATTAAAGATGCCACAGGTCAGGAAGTATTAGCAGGTAAATACTTAGGGTCAATAAGTTTGCAAGAAATACCGGAAGGAGAATCGAGAGAATATGGTTTGAACTGGGATCCATTTAATCCTGCTGATTATGTAAATATGGTGGATTATGGTGCAGGAGGGAATGTTGAAGTATGTATTCTCGCTAGAATAGTATCGGATTTAGATCCTATGTATGATGAAGGGGATAGAATTGAACACAATATTAAATTTAATGATAATATTGCACTGAGAAATATGTCGGTTGTTTCTTCTGACAACCCTTATGATGGAAATATAATAATACTTGATGTACCTGATTATGAGATTGATTGCTCAGACACATTGGGTGGAACCGGAAATCAAAATAATCATTTATATGATTTGACAGTAGAATTTATACCGACTTTAGATATTGAAAGCGAGGAGAAGTTCGCAAAAAATATTCATTTGTCAATAAAGATGTCTGAAGCTTTTAAGCTTGTAGTTCTCGAATCAATTATGAATGGAGGAGGGACAGATGCTTTTAATGTGGCAGATGATTTATTAACAGTAACTGATATAGGCGAATTTGAATTGAATGGTTTGAATCTTGATCCAAAGTTGCATTATCCTGTTAAAATAATAGTTGATTCGGATTTAGAAGAAGGAGATACTGCGATGTTTCAACTTGTTCTTAAAGATTGGAAAGGATGTTATATTGGAGGAGAAGTTTATAGAGTAGAGGGAGCAACAGGAGATGGGGTAATAGAGAAGATAACAGGGAAAAAGCCGGGAGTTCAAGTATATCCCGTGCCTAGTAAAGATTTTGTATATTTATTGAAGCCAGGAGGAAAATCGATTAATAAGATGACTATTTATAGTGCTTCGGGTAAATTGATTAAACAATTGGAATCAAATGAAGAAAAGGTAAATATTAAAGAATTAGAATCAGGAGTTTATTTAATAAAGGTAATTTATACAAATGGAGAAGAACAAATCGTGAAATTTATCAAATATTGATTGCTGTTTGATTGATGTCCTTTACATTGAATTGAATAAAGAATAATTGGAGTAAAATGTTGACACTACTCTCAAAAGAACTTTGTCCATAAAAAGAATAAACTGAAGCCGGTAAGAAAAATAATTCCTGTAATGCTAAGAATATGCATTAGCAATCCTGGTCTTGCCTCCTTAGGAAAATCTCTCATTGTGACCAATCTATAATTTATAAAAGCGATTATGGGTGCTACTAAAAATGATAATGTTGTTGCTATGTCAATCAATAATTTAAAACCTTTTGGATTGCCCGAGAAGAACCAAATAATCAAAAAGCCGCCTATTCCTGTAATAAATAGAGCAATCGTATAGGGCTTTCTATTTTGATGAACATCTGATTTTTTCAAAAATATCAATTCCCCTACCCTTTCCAAAGATCTGGCATAACCGTCAAATAATCCTATTGATGTACCAAACATAATGGAAAAACCCGATGCTGCAATTATCCAATAACTCCAATTTCCCATAGTATCGGTATAGAGACTTATCACTTTGCTAGCAAATGAAGCACTTCCATTTGGCATTTCTTTCCCTGTTCCAAACATCAGAAAAGCACCTAATGTCACAAAGCAAATCGATAAAAACGCAGATATCCAATAACCTAAATTAAACTCTCTCAATGTCTCTTTCAATGTAGGTTTATATCCCGAGGTCTTGATTTTTTCCAAAGTCCAAAGACTATTCCATGTGGATAAATCTACCGCCGTCGGCATCCATCCCATAAGCGCTATCAAAAAAGTAATATTGGCAGCATCCCAAATATCAGGGGCTTTTACCGTTGAAATATCAGCAGTAGGGCCTTTGTACAATGCGATAAAAAATGCAGTAATTGTTGACAAAAACAGTACTATCCCTACAACTTTTATCATAGAATCCAATATCTGAAATTTGCCAATGGCAAGTATCCCCAAAGTGATGACAAAAAGCAAAATAACAGGTAGCATTTTGATATTGCTAATGGATGATATCCCAAATAGATTGTCCATAAAACCCGCTGTTACTGCGCCAACTGCAGCCGTGACAAAAAACATTGTAGCAATGGTAATCAAAAAATACAAATACAGCATCCAATTACCAACTTTTTTATATCCATCAATCAAGCTAGTACCTGTTGCATTTGCATACCTAGATCCGTATTCAAAAAAAGGAAATTTCAAAATATTTGCCAGTGCTATCGCCCATAGCAAAGTGAATCCATATCCGGCGCCGGCTCTTGTAGATTGTACCAAATGCGATACCCCGATAGCTGTAGATGCAAATAATATTCCCGGACCTAAAGTTTTAAGAAAGTTTTTCATCCTGTAAAATTAGAAAATAGCTTTAAATATCCTCCAAAAATACAAAAATAATACTAAATTAGA
>JALVAD010000043.1 GCA_027011385.1 Saprospiraceae bacterium
GATACAAAGGCATCAAATTATTGCAAAAAAATAAAATCTGATATAAAAATATCTGAATTTAAAAAATTGCCTGTTTTCGTACAGATACTATTTCAATAAGTCAGATTTATATATTTTTTTTAATTTTTTCTATTAACTCATCTTCTTTTCCTCTCATTATTTTTATTTCTGCTTCTGTTTTATCTTTATAACCTAAAAAATGTAAAATCCCATGCGATATTACTCTAAGAAGTTCATCTTCAAAGGGCAAATTCATATCCTGAGCATTATCATTAACTCTATCAATGCTAATAAATATATCTCCTTGAATAGGGTCATCATCCATTTGAAAAGATAATATATCCGTATAATAGTCGTGACTAAGATAATCTTGATTTAATCTAAGCAAATAATCATCTGAACAAAAGATATAGTTGATAGAGCCGTAATGGCTAGCTTCTTCCTCAACAAATTTCACCAATGTTGCCGCTATTTTTTCTGATTTTTCAAGAGCGAACGAAATATCTTCAGAATAAAATAGAATTTGAGATGATACTTTCATTATACAGATTTGAATTTAAAGGTCATTTCAACCATAGTTCCGTGTTTTTTGAATCTGATCTCATGTGCCAGATTCTTCATAATCATTACCCCTCTACCATTTTCTAATGTTATTCTTTCACTAGATAATGGGTCAGGTAATTTTTTTTCATTAAACCCTTCGCCTTCATCCATTACTTTAAATTTCATCTTGTGCTTTTTAACATTACAAACCAGCATTATCCGTTTGTTGGCATCACATTTATTTCCGTGATGTATTGCATTATTAACAGCTTCTGTCAAACTAATCAAAATATCCGGATAAAGCTCTTCACATATATTATACTTTGCAGCTAGAACATCCAGCCAATCTTTCAATAGGTGAATACTTTCAGGTTCTGAATTAAAAACAAGTTTATGCATTTTCATTTTCTTCGTAACAATCCAAAAAAATCAACAATATACTTATATCAAATATTGTGCTAAACTCAAGCTACTCTAGTTATTTTTTCAACAGTATTACTTTTTTTTCAATGTATGAATATAGTCTTCGACCAATTTCCTATAAAAAGGTTTTAATGAAGGTGATATTGATTTATACATTTCAAGCTGCGATTCTCTTTCTTTCAAATATTTTTCTACTTCCGGTGGCATTTTTTTTACTTTTGGACTAGCTGTTTTAGACTTTCTTTGATTATCATACCCCCTCTTCCTATCTGCTTTATCCGCTTCCAAAAGTCTAGAAGTAATGTTTTCCTGTCTTTTAATCATTTGAGCATCCAATCTCTTATTTACTAAATCTTCTTCAATTTTATTCATCTCATCTATCAATTTTTGAAGATCTTTTCCTCCACCTTTACCTTCTCCTTGTTTTTCTCTTTTCATTTTCTCTAGTGCCCTTCTCATTTCTGCTTGCCTTTTTGCTGCTTCTGCAAATTCTTTGGCCATACCTTTATCTCCTCCCTGCTTTCCTTTCATTTTGTTAAGCATACTCTTCATTTTCTTCGTTAAAGCACTTTGTCCTTTTGCTATTTTATCAGTTGGCTTTTCTCCGCTTTTACCCGGTTTTTTCCCAGTCCCACCCGGTTTATTACAAGAGCCTGACCCGGGCATCCCTGAGCCATTTTTTTGCATTTGCTGCATTGACTCATCTAGCATCAATGCCAAATCATTTAACCCTTTCATCGTACCATGTTCCTCTTTAATAGCTCCCGGAAAATCCCTTGTTCCCGGATATTTACCATCGTCTTCCAATTTATCTAAACTACCTTTTATTCCTTTTTTAATTTCAGCTACTTTATCTATTACAAATGTTTCTATTTCCGTCACCCTTTTGCTTAAAGCTTGAAGACTATCTTCCACTATTTCAAAATCTTCTTTTATTCTATACTGGTCTTTGAGTATTTTTTTATAAGCTGGAGAATTAACGATCAATCCATTTGTTTTATCCATCAAAGATTCCTCGTCAAAAGACAATGTCAAAATATTCTCTAGTAATTGTCTCAAAGCCTTAATGTCCTCTTCATGTTGTTCCTGGCTACTCCCTTGCATTTGCATATCCAAGCTTTTTGCCATATTTTTCATCTTTTGTGCCGCACTTTTTTGAGCTTGAGATGCATTTTGGGGTTTATTTTGTTCCAATTGCTCCTTTCCTTCTTCCATATCATCTTTTATTTCCTCCATTTTATCTTCATTATCCTTTGCTAAATTCTTAGGAGTTTCAAGCTTTTTATTTTTCTTCGTCAAATCTGACAGTTTCTCTTTTACTTTTTCAAATTCTTTATTTAACTCTTCTTGCTTTTTCTCAAGTTCATCTGAATTTTTATCTTGTTTTTTTGTTTCTTCACCAAGTTTTTCCTGCTTTTCCGCCAATTCATTGAGTTTATCTATGGTTTCCTGTATTTCTTTTTCAACTTCCAATTGCTTAAATAATTCTAAAAGTCTGTCCATCTGTTTTTCAACTTTTTCCTGATCCATAGACATCTCTTCCATCTTATCCATCATCTCTTCCTTGTTTAGCTCTTCCATCATCTCTTGGATTTTCTCCATCAAATCTTTTTGCTCTTCACTTAATGATTCTTCAAACATTTTTTGGATCTGTTCTTGTTTTTCCAAAATGGATTCATTAGGTTTTTTATATTCCTGTTGTTTTTTTAAGTTTTCATCAAGCTTTTTCTTCGCTTCTTCAAGCATTTTCTTTAATTCTTCTTGCTTTTTTAATATTTTCTCAAGCTCTTTTTTATCTTGCCATTCAGGATTCTTCTTCTGGAGTAATTTTTCTTTTAAACGTTTCAATTCATCTTGCATTTTCCTCGTTTTCTTCACAATATCATCAAGGTTTTGTTTAATATCTTCTTCATTGTCCTGCTCCTCTTTCTCAAATTCTTCTTCTGTTTTCTTTTTAAATTCAAAAAATCTTGTTTTTGCTGACTTTGCCCCGTTTATTTCATCATTATCAAATACCTCAAAATAATACTTAATCGAATTACCAGGCTTTAAATTTATACTGGCAACATCAAAGAAATATTTAAAACTAGTATTCTTTTTTCCGTTATACTTAATTTCCAATTTTTTATTATCCTGTTCATTACCATTATTATCAAGTATTTTATAATTGAAGAAAAGCGAAGAAAATCCATAATCATCTGATGCTTCCCCTAAAAAGTATATTACTGAATCATCTAATGAATCCTTGAATTGTTCTACACTAATAGTAGGAAATTTGTCTTTAATGACACTTATTGAATAATTAATAGAATCCGGATTAGGAATCCTTTTATTTATGACAACAACACTGTATTTATCATCTCTAAAGATTCTTTTTTCTAATTTAAAATCGTTTTTACCCGTTTTTTCAACTGCATATAACTTTTGATTTGAATCGAATTGCATTTTGATACTATCTGTATTGACAGAATTAAACATCCATTTTATTTTACTTCCCTCCAATATAACCAAATCTCCAATATTATTTAACTCTTCATCCTTTTGACCTGTATAAGCAGGGTAATCTATATTTACTTTAAACTCTGTAATAAGAGGTTTTGGAATTACTGAAATTTTATAATCTTTAGAAATGACTTTTCCTGAAAACAGGTTAAAATCAAGGTCTTTTTGAATATTTTTAAAATGATACAAGAACAATGAATCACTCTCTTTTGACAATCTATACTTATACCCGTCTATGTCAATATACAGCTCTGAAGGAGTATATTCACCAAAAACGGATACTTTCAAATCCAAATCATCAAACTGAACCACTTCCAGTTTTTCATTCACTATTTTGAAATGGAATGGTGCGGGCTGTTCAAAATCTTTATCATTATTTATAATTCGTTTTGTACTGCTTTCAATAGTACCTGGGGAAACCAATAGAATCAATAATAATAATAAAATAGGTGGGATGAGATACTTTAAATATTGTTTGTTTTTTGATAAATCAATCGCGGATTTGAATGGCACAAGTTTTATTTCCTCACTTTTCTGATCAATTCCTGCAAATAAAAGCTCATTATCAGTTTGTGATTCAGCTTGAACATGAAGTTGCAATACGTTTAAAAGCTTATCCTTGATATTGCTAAAATGA
Organism: Saprospiraceae bacterium; assembly: GCA_027011385.1. Taxonomy (GTDB): domain Bacteria; phylum Bacteroidota; class Bacteroidia; order Chitinophagales; family Saprospiraceae; genus JADJGA01. The sequence goes on from JALVAD010000043.1 coordinate 4,106, forward strand.
TTCCCTATTATTGAAGCTGCTCTTTCCCTTGAAATCGTCCTACCCAATTGGAAATATTTACTCAATGGCCATACTAGCCAATATACAAATCCGATAACTGTAGATATGATGAATATATAAAAAATACTTTTTCTAATCGCTTTATTAAAATAGAACTGACTTTCAAGCAAATTAAAGGTCAAAAACAATACAACAATTAATGTTAAAAAGTAAATAGTCCCTCTTATAATCTTATTCGTATAGTAT
>JALVAD010000044.1 GCA_027011385.1 Saprospiraceae bacterium
CAATAATTTTAAAAAAAAAGATAAAAATGTTAAAAAAAGATAAAAAAACTTGACTATTTCAAATATTTACACTTCCTTTGCATTACCCAGATGGGTAAACCGTGAATTATGAGCATAAATACAAAGGAAAAAATATTAAATTCTGCGATAAAAATATTTATAGAAAACGGATACTCAGGCGCGAGAATGAGGGATATTGCTGATGAAGCAGGAATCAATAAGGGCTTACTTCATTATTATTTCAAAAGCAAGAATGCACTTTTTACAGAAGTCATAAAAAGTAGTGCTCAAGATTTTTTTCCAAAATTGGGCAGGATTTTACATTCGGATAAAACTTTCTTTGAAAAAATAGAATTGATTGTTGATGAATATATCGAAGTGCTTCTGAAAAATCCCCATTTTCCTCCTTTTATAGTCAATGAACTAAATAATAATACTGATATTTTTATCAATACACTATTTAGCGCCGTTAGCATTCCGGATAAAGCTTTTGTTTTTTCATTGATCCAAGAAGAGGTATCAAAAGGAAATATAAAATCTGTAAATCCGGTACACTTAATTCTTGATACTTTATCACTCATCATATATCCTTTTCTCGCCAGACCTGCTCTGAAAAAAATTTCAGAAATGAATGATGAACAGTTCTATGACCTTATGAGATTACGAAAAAGAACAATTGTAGATACATTGATAAATAATATAAAAATATAATTATGTTACCCAAATGGATAAAAAATAAATTAATGCTCTTTTTACTTTTGATGTCATATAGTATGATTAGTGCACAAGTTAAGCAGATTAGTATAGATGAAGCGATAGAATCTGCTATTAAAACTCATCCTTTAAACGGACAAAAAAATCTATTGACAGACCAATCAAATCTGAATATTAAATATCTAAAAAAGAAAAATCTGCCTGATATTGATTTCAATGCTCAAGCTTCTTTACAAAGTGAGAGTATAGATTTGGAATTTCCTCTACCAAATTTTGAACCTATTAGCTTACCACTGTACAGAGCGCAGGCTGATATAGAGTCGAATTATTTAATATACGATGGTGGCGTCAAAAAAGCACTTATAAATAATGAAAAATTGAAATCAAAAATAGAACAACAGGATATTGAGACCAAACTCTATCAACTTAAGGGAAATGTAGTAGATATTTACTATTCAATAATGCTTTTGGAAAAACAAAAAGACATTTTGGACAGTTCGATGATTGTACTTACAACACAAGAAAATATAGTCCAGTCTGCAATCAAAAACGGAGTTGCATTGAGAAGTGATTTGGATAAATTGGCAATGGAGAAAATCAAAATTAATCAAAGAAAAGCATTAATTCAAAATAAAATAATTACCCTAAAAGTAGTTCTTGGAGACCTTACGGGATTAGACCTTTCAAAAGCAGAATTCACATTACCCCTTAGTTTTGAAAAAAGCAATGTCGATTGGTCGAACAGACCTGAATATATCCTTTTTAAAGATAAAAAAGAGCTTTTAGAACAAAGTAAAAGTATAATCAAAGCCAAGAAAAAACCAAAAGTGGTACTATTTGCAAAAGCCGGAGTAGGATATCCAAATCCATTCAATTTCTTCGATGATAATATCGCTCCTTATGCTATTGGAGGCGTAAAATTTATGTGGAATATTTGGGATTGGAAAAAATCATCAATTGAAGAACAAAAATTGGAGCTTAAAAAACTATTTATCGATAATCAAAAATCGATTTTAGATGAAAATATCAAAAAGCAGATCAATAAATTGGTTTCAGAAATAGAAGGAATTGAATCAAACAAGCATTTTGACGAAGAATTAATCGAAAAACAGGAAATAATTATTGAAACAATTAAAAATCAATACCAAAACGGCATTGCAAATATCAGTGATTATACAAAAGAATTGAATATAAAAACTATAATGGAAATTCAAAGTGCAATTCACGATTTGGAAGAACAAAAATTGAAATATAAATTAAAAATATTATTAAATAAATAATTATAACATAGCAAAGCAAACTGCAGGATTAAAAAATCCTCATAGCGAAATATTTGATGCGATAATATATTCAAAAATTAAATCCTGCCATTTGTAGGAAAACAAAAAATAAACAAATGAAAAAAATAAATTATGTATTAGTTTTGATTTTAGCCGTAAGCTTAATCTCCTGTGAAACGGTGGAGAAAAAATCAGATGCTTATGGAAATTTTGAAGCGACAACTGTAAATGTTTCTTCAGAAATGCCGGGAAAAATACTATTTTTTGACATTGATGAAGGAGATATTCTGAAAAAAGATCAGGTAGTAGCTGCAATCGATACGACTTTATTGCACAAGCAAAAAGAAGTGTTATATGCATCAATAAAAGCCATAAAAGCGAAAAGACAACATTCAGGAGCAGAGGTTGATGTATTGCTTGAGCAAAAAAAGCATTTACTCAGTGAGCAAATCAGATTGAAAACACTATTAGAAGGAAATGCTGCTACCCAAAAACAAATCGATGATTTGAATGCCCAAATAAGAATACTTGACAAAAGAATTGTTGCGGTAAAACAAAAAGTTAGAGACGCTAATATCGGTATTTCGTCTCAATCAGAACCGCTAAAAGCACAGATTGAGCAAATAAATGAGCAAATTAAAAAATCGATTATTACCAATCCGATAGACGGGCAGGTATTGTCGGTTTACAAAGAACCAAGTGAAATAACCGCTCCCGGAATGCCTTTGTATAAAATAGCAAATTTGAGCAAAATGGAATTAAAGGCATATATCTCAGGTGCACAATTGCCGCATATCAAACTAAATCAAGAGGTAACAGTATTGATTGACGAAGATAAAAAATCAAATAAATCAATGAAAGGAAAAGTCACTTGGATCTCTTCAAAAGCTGAATTTACCCCAAAAACCATTCAGACAAAAGAAGAAAGAGTCAATCAAGTATATGCTATAAAGATTGAAGTGAAAAATGACGGTAGTATCAAGATAGGTATGCCTGGAGAAGTCGTGTTAGATAATACAAATGAAGAGAAAAATAACAAAAATTAATGAGTAATATTTTTCTAAATATAAATAATATTTCAAAATCCTATGGGGATATTCAGGCCCTAAAGGATATTAATTTTTCTGTAGATGAGGGAGAATTATTTGGGTTGATAGGTCCCGATGGTGCTGGAAAAACCACACTGATTCGAATACTCATCACGATGCTTTTACCTTCCACCGGCGATGCTTCAATCAATGGATTGGATGTAGTCAAAGATTTTAAAAAACTAAGACATTTGATAGGTTATATGCCGGGTACATTTTCCTTATATGAGGATTTGACTGTTGAAGAAAACCTTAAATTCTTTGCTACAATATTCAATGCTAAAATAAAAGACAATTATCATCTGATTAAGGATATTTATCAGCAAATAGAACCTTTCAAGGATAGAAGAGCCGGCAATCTTTCAGGGGGAATGAAGCAAAAATTGGCTTTATCTTGTGCTCTAATTCACAAACCCGATATATTGTTTCTCGATGAACCAACAACAGGAATTGATGCTGTATCCAGAGTTGAATTATGGGATATGCTAAAAAAACTAAAGGAGCAAAATCTCACAATTATCGTTTCAACCCCTTATATGGATGAGGCGGAATTGTGTGATAAAGTCGCATTTATGCAAAAGGGGGAAGTAATGGAAATAAATACTCCGCATCAAATTGTAGAAGATTATGATACTCCGATTTATGCCATAAAAGGAGATAGTTTTTACAATTTATTATTAGCTCTTAGAAAGATGGAATTAACAAGAACGGCTTTCCCATTTGGGGAATCTATCCATCTGACAACATACGAAGAATTTAATGAAAATGAATTAAACAAAATAATATGTGATTATAGCAATCAAAAGACAGAAACAAAAAGAATCAAAGCAAATATTGAAGACTGCTTTATGGCAAAGATGTTAAAGAATAAATAAAAATGATTGTTGAGCAGAATCCAATTAGGGACAAAATTATGGCAGAGAAAACAAATGATAGTAAATACGTGGTTAGCGTGAAGGATTTAACCAAAAAATTCGGTTCTTTTACTGCTGTAAATAAAATCTCTTTTGATGTGACAAAGGGAGAGATATTTGGTTTTTTAGGTGCGAACGGAGCCGGCAAAACTACTGCAATAAAAATGTTGATTGGACTCTCTAAACCAAGCTCGGGAACTGCTATTGTTGCAGGATATGATGTGATTAAAAATCCCGAAAAAGTCAAATACAAAATAGGCTATATGAGTCAGAAATTTTCATTGTATGACGATTTGAAAGTATTTGAAAATATTAGACTTTATGCCGGAATATATGGAATTCCTTCAAAAGAAATCAAATCCAAAATCAATAATTTGATTGAGGAATTGGGAATGGAAGATATGAGAAACAAGCTTGTAGGTGATTTGCCTTTGGGTTGGAAACAGAAACTCGCTTTTGCAGTAGCAATGGTTCACGACCCTCCAATCGTTTTTCTGGATGAACCCACTAGTGGTGTCGATCCTATTACAAGGAGACAATTTTGGGAAATGATATACAAAGCATCAGAAAAAGGAATCACGGTATTTATTACAACTCATTATTTGGATGAAGCAGAGTATTGCACAAGAGCTTCGATAATGGTCGATGGCGTAATCGAAGCATTGGATACTCCCACAAAATTAAAGGAAAATCTTGGAGTGAAAAGTATGCAGGAAGTATTTGTGAAGTTAGCAAGAGGATAAAAAATAGTATAATGAAAGCATTTTGGGCATTTATTAAAAAGGAATATTATCATATCATCAGAGACCCGAGGTCATTGTTAATACTCATTGGTATGCCGATAGTACAGGTAATACTATTTGGATTTGCAATAACAAATGAGATAGTAGATGCTAAAATTTCTATCTTGGATAAATCAAAGGATCAACTTACGCAAGAAATCAGCAATAAAATTCTTTCTACAAAATATTTTTTATTGTCAGAATACTTAGAAAGTGCCAAGCAAATTGAAGGTTCTTTTAGAAAAGGAAAAATAAAACTCGCCTTGGTTTTTGAGGAAAATTTTGCTGAGAAATTTAACAGAAAAGAGAGACCCTCTATCCAAATAATCACAGATGCTACAGACCCGAATACAGCCGCAACATTGACCAATTATATCAATAAAATACTATTGGATTATCAAAATGAAATCAGTATATCTACGATTGCTCCAAAAGGAATTGAAGTGATAACAAGAATGGAATACAATCCACAACTAAAGGGAGTTTACCTGTTTGTTCCGGGTACAATCGTGATAATATTGATGCTGATATCAGCAATGATGACCTCAATATCCATAGCAAGAGAAAAAGAAAAAGGTACAATGGAAGTATTATTGGTTTCACCTCTAAAGCCTTTTATGATTATTGCCGGGAAAGTGATTCCATATATTGCATTGTCTCTGATTAATGCGTTTACCATTTTATTGTTAGGAGTTTTTGTATTTGGATTACCGATTAGGGGAGATTATTTTTTACTACTTTTTGAAATTACACTATTTATCATTACTTCATTGAGCCTTGGTATATTTATTTCAACTTTGGTGAAGACACAGCAAGAAGCACTTTTGATTTCTTTAATGGGTTTGATGCTACCTACAATTATTCTATCAGGATTTATTTATCCAATAGAGAGTATGCCCCGAATATTGCAATATATCAGTCACGTTATTCCCGCAAAGTGGTTTTTGATTATGATAAGAAATATTATGATAAAAGGCGTTGAGATAAGCTATATTTTGAAAGAAACATTGATATTGCTAGGTATGACTTTGGTATTAATGGTATTGAGTGTCAAAAAATTTAAAATAAGACTTGAATAAACTAAAATAATGCGTTCTATACTAATAATATTGAGAAAAGAGTTTTTACAAATAATCAGGAATAAAACCATTCTTCCTCTTCTTTTTATAATGCCGTTTATCCAGCTGATTTTACTTGGATTTGCTGCTGATTTTGAAGTAAAAAATCTAAATCTACACGTAATTGACAATGATCAAAGCACTTATTCAAGGGGCTTAATATCCAAATTTTCAGGTTCTCCTTATTTCAATATAGTAAATTTTTCATTTAGAGATAGGGATGGGATGCAAGATATTAAAAAAGGTGATGCGGATTTGATTATAGAGATTCCTACAGATTTTGAGAAGAAATTGGTTAATCGTGAATCCTCTCCAATTCATCTTAGCATTGATGCTGTCAATGGGGTAAAAGCAAGTCTGGCCAATGCTTATTCCAATATGATAATTAGGGATTTTAATCTCGAACTTTTGCAAAAAACGACAGGAAAAGTATTATTATCTCCAATTGGCATTAGTTCTATAAATTGGTTCAATCCGAGTATGAATTATTCTACATTTATGGTTCCGGGGATTTTGGTATTGCTGATGACTATGGTGGGTATTTTCTTGACAGCAATGATAGTGGTCAGAGAAAAGGAAATCGGAACTATCGAACAATTAAATGTAACTCCAATCAAAAAACATCAATTTATTATCGGTAAATTATTGCCGTTTTTAGTAATTGCTATGATAGAATTGATAATTGGATTAATCGTTGCAAAATTGATTTTTCATATAGAATTTCAAGGGAGTTTATTACTTGTTTATGCTTTTGCTTTAGCATATATGCCCGTAGTTTTAGGAATTGGCTTATTTATTTCCACATTGTCCAACACCCAACAGCAAGCGATGTTTATTTCTTGGTTTTTTTATGTAGTATTTATTTTAATGAGCGGATTATTTACTCCAATTGATAGTATGCCGAGTTGGGCACAAAAGATCACCTGGTTCAATCCCATAAAATATTTCATAGAATTTATGCGAATGGTACTACTCAAAGGAAGCACATTCAAAGATGTGACACCTCATTTTATAATAATGGCTATATACGGAGTTGTAATTAATGCACTAGCTGTATGGAATTATAAAAAAGTGAGTGATTAAACCTCACGCTCCCCTTCTCCTTTTGAAATGATATTCAAATAGAGAAAATGAAATGCACCTATTCGTTATTACATAAAGAAAAAGAGGCTGTTTTTTTTAGCCAGCCTCTTTTTGAAATTAACTTTGTCTTATTAATTAGTAAATTTACAGGTTTTTACTACCACTATTCATTTACAGTTCCGGGTTTTTCATCAAAAACAAAACTTCCATCGATAGAATCTATTAAGATGGTCTCACCTGGTGTATATTCACCAGAAAGTATTTTCTTTGAAATTTCATTTATTATTTCACGTTGTACCACTCGTTTCAAAGGTCTAGCCCCAAATGCAGGTTCGTATCCCAAATCTGCAATTAAGCTAAGGGCATTATCTGTTACTTCTATTGTTAAATCTTGTTTTTTCAGCATTTTCTCCAGCTCTTTTATCTGAAGCAATGCAATCTTTTTGATTTGTTCCTTATCTAATGGCAAAAACATCAATTTATCATCAATCCTATTCAGAAATTCGGGAAGCATATAATCTTTAAGCATTCCAAATATTTCCTCCTTAGTATCTTTTAATAACATTCTTCTCTCCTCATCTGTCTTAAGCATCTTCAATTCAGAAAAATTGTCAAGGATGATCTCAGAACCTATATTTGACGTCATAATAATAATGGTATTTTTGAAGTTCACTACTCTACCTTTATTATCGGTAAGCCTTCCATCATCCAATACCTGTAAAAGAATGTTGTAAACATCTTTATGCGCTTTCTCTATCTCATCCAATAGCACGATTGAATAAGGCTTCCTTCTGACAGCTTCAGTCAATTGACCTCCTTCATCATATCCAACGTATCCCGGAGGAGCTCCAACCAATCTTGACACTGTATGTCTCTCTTGATATTCACTCATATCAATACGTATCATATTTTTTGAGCTGTCAAACAAAAGCTCTGCCAATTGTTTTGCCAAATATGTTTTACCAACTCCTGTTGGTCCTAAGAATAAAAATGAACCTATCGGTTTCTTCTCATCTTGTAAGCCTGCTCTACTCCTTCTGATAGCATCGGAAACCGCTATTATTGCTTCTTTCTGACCTATTATTTTCTTTGATAAGTCTTCCTCTAGATGCAGTAATCTGTCTTTCTCACCTTTCATCATTTTGCTAACAGGAATTCCTGTCCATTTAGCTACTACCTCAGCAATATCATTTGCAGTAACTACTTCCCTGACGAATCTTTCTTCTTCAGGAATTGCATGTAGCTTTTCCTCTGCAGCTTTGAGCATTGCCTCTTTCTTTGGGAGTTCATCATATCTGATTTTAGCTACCTTTTCGTATTCTCCATTTCTTTCCGCTTTTTCAGCTATTAATTCTATTTCATCTATTTCTTTCTTAATTTTCTGTATGGTTTCGACTATATCTTTTTCAAACTTCCATTTTGAAACAATAGAATTGGTTTCTTCTTTAAGTGTAGCTATCTTTTCTTCTATAACCTTGAGTTTTGCCTTATTCTTCTCTCTTTTGATCATCTCTCTCTCTATCTCAAGTTGTCTGAGTTTCCTGTTAAGTTCATCAATTTCTTCAGGAACTGAATCCAATTCAAGTCTTAATTTAGCTGCTGATTCATCTATCAAGTCAATTGCTTTATCAGGAAGTCTCCTTTCGGTAATATATCGATGTGATAGTTCAGCGGCAGAAATTAAAGCTTCATCCAAAATCTTTACTTTGTGAAAAACTTCATATTTTTCTTTTATTCCACGTAATATTGAAATTGTGTCTTCTACGCTAGGTTCGTCGATGAATACCGTTTGAAATCTTCTTACCAAAGCTTTATCTTTTTCAAAATACTTTTGATATTCATCAGAAGTAGTCGCACCGATAGTATGTAATTCTCCACGTGCTAACGCAGGTTTTAATATATTGGCAGCATCTATCGCACCACCACCTCCTCCGGCTCCGATTAATGTGTGAATCTCATCTATAAATAATACTACCTGTCCATCGGACTCTTTCACTTCTGTGATTACCGCCTTAAGCCTTTCTTCAAATTCACCTTTGTATTTTGCTCCGGCAATCAAAGAAGCCATATCCAATGAAAAGATCTTCTTGTTCTTTAGATTTTCAGGAACATCACCTTTGACTATTCTCCAGGCTATACCTTCTATTATAGCGGTCTTACCAACTCCAGCTTCACCCAATAAAATTGGATTGTTTTTCTTTCTTCTAGATAATATATGCAATATTCTTCTTATTTCCTCATCCCTTCCTATGATTGGGTCAAGTTTGCCACTCTCAGCCTTTTCATTGAGATTAATCGCATATTTGTTCAAAGCATTATACTGATTGTCTGCGCTTTGGTCTTTTACAGTTCTTCCTTTTCTAAGTTCTGCTATTGCAGCTTTTAGTCCGTCCTCAGTAACTCCAAGATCTTTTAGTAATTTAGCCCCATTGCTCTTTCCTTTTAATATCGCTAAAAGAATCAATTCAAGAGAAATATATTCATCCTTGAACTCTTTTAGTAATTTTTTTGCTGTAGCAAGGGTTTTATTGGCATCGTCGGATAGATATTGTTTATCTGTTCCTTGTACTTTTGGGTAGTTTTTTATTTCTTTATCAATTTGATTTTTCAGAAGTGCAAAGTTCACTCCCATTTTTTGAAATAAAAATTTACTCAAATCCTCATCTGTCTCAAATATACCTTTGAGCAAATGTGGTGTATCAACTGTCTGCTGTTCATTACCTGCGGCAATATTCTGTGCTTTGACAATTGCATCCTGTGCTTTTATAGTAAATATATCGTATGTCATTGTTTATAATATTTTAAATTGTTTGTTAAATTTTATAGTAAACATATACTCAAAAACCAAACCAATATAAAACACTCAACATAATCAGACAAATCGACAGAAATGTTCAGCAACAAATGCCATAATGACCTGAAAAATTATTTAAAGTAAGACTTAAAAACAGTAAATCTAATCTTCGTGATAAATAATCTCAAACGTTACTTTAGAGAATTTTCTAAACATCTCTGTTACTCCGCAATATCTATCCAATGACAAGCTTACTGATTTTTCTAGTTTTTTCTTCTTTAAGTCTTTACCCCAAAAGTGATATTCTATATGTGCGGTATGGTAATATTTTGGATGTTCTTCGGTTAATTCTCCTGTCACATCAACTTTAAAATCATCTGGTTCTGCTTTCATTTTAGCAAAAAGCGAGGCGACATCCATTGCTGTACATCCAGCTAATGACACTAATACGAGTGGTTTTGGCCTAACACCTTTTCCTTCTCCTCCAACTGCATCACCAGCGTCTAACATGATTTTTCCTCCCGGCAAATCCGCTTCAAAAGCCATTTTCCCTTGCCAATCACATGATATTTTATTTACTATTCCCATTTTATTTTTAATTTTAATTTGTGTTACTAACAAGCAACAAACATTTAAGTTCTATATTAAACTTAATAGTTGATAAATTATTATTCTAGCTTATTTAATTATTTTCCCTGATAAATATCCTGATTCTGTTTCTATTTTATAAAAATACATTCCGCTTTTTAGAGGTCTATTGATACTAATAGTGTTAGTTCCTTGATCATAATAGCTTTTTGCACTATATATCTTTTCTCCTCTAATATTATACAGTATTATTTTTGCTATTTGTGCTTTATTCAAATACAATTGCATATTTATTTTATTCTGTATTGGATTAGGAAAAATATCAACATGATTTTTACCATTGTTGACATAATTATTATTAGCTACTAAATATTTATCGAATAATGATTGTGCTCTATCTGCATTTGTTTTGATACCGGATTCACTCGTTCCACCTACTAGGGCGAAGTTAACAGTAAGTGTATCCCCTACATTAAGAGAGTATGGACCGGCGGATAACATTGTACTCCAATCACCTTTTTGATTTTGTTTAAAATCGTTTAATTCCCCTTTTAAATATTTGTATTTTTTTGATTCACTAAGATAATCTACCGCACTAGCAACAGATACATAATTTACTTTATCAGAATTATCCAAAAGTTTAATGCCGCAATAGATTCCATCTTCATATTGATAAAGTAATCGTTTGCTTTCGTCTTTGTCAATATAGTTTTCTGCAAAATCAGAGATGTCAAAATCCATAAATTGAGACAAATAAAAATCATTCAAATCTTCAGAGCCTTGATTTATGATATTGTATTTAAAAAGGATTAATTCTCTGTATGGATCGAGATTCCATGAATAACTGGTTTGATCGACTACAATATTTTTACTATCCGGATGTCCCACATCCGAATAATTTATATTTATATCAAGATTGGAAATTGTACTGGAATTTATTTCAAATTTGGTTCCCTCTATATGTTTAAAATCTTTTTGACTTCCTTTTTCCGAAATATCAGCTATATAATCATCGCTATTCCCAAACATCAAACTACCAAAATAAAGTATATTCTTACCATCTTTGGGATAAATCAGACCATTTCCAATACCATCAGGCACATAAGTACCAAAAGTTCCTCTATTAGAAATAGACAATGTCATTTCATTATTGTCTTGATTTACCATAAATATCCCTTTTCTTACTTCTTTTAAGATCCAATCATCTTTATCCAAAGCTACTTCAATTGGTTTGCTATCCAAATCAAACAAGTATTCTTGAAGTTTTTTATAATTATTTATGACAAAATTCTCCTCTCCATTTTCAGTTTTTATACTGATATCAATCGGCATAGAAAATAAATTTTGAGTTTGAAATTGTTCGATGTCTAATGTTAATTTATACTTTCCATCATCTTCAATTGCGCTCCAATCATACAAATAAATTGGATGATAATTTCCGTAAATCCACTGATCAAAAAATACATCTAAATCTTTTCCGGAAATATTTTCGCATATAAACTCAAAATCTTCAGTTGTTGCTGTCCCATATCTTTTTGCACTTCTAGCATAAGATTTCAGGATTTTAAAAAACCTGTTATCTCCTACAAAATGCCTAAGCATATGCAAAACCCATGCCCCCTTCCTATATGATAGATTCCCATCAAATATCTCATCAGGATTGGTTGTGATATCTTCAACATAAATAGTTCCTTCTCCCAGATATTGCTTATCCATCATTTTATCATGATAAGCAGCCTGACCATATTTGTACTCTGTCCATAAGGCTTCAGAGTATGTCGCAAAACCTTCATTCAACCAGATATGGTGAAAATCTTTGCAAGTAATCATATCACCCCACCATTGGTGTGCAAGTTCATGTGCCAATAAATACTGATGAGGCCCCAAAAGGCTTGTCAGTGTTTGATGCTCCATACCTCCACCCCAAGGAAATTGCGCATTTCCATATTTCTCATTGATAAACGGATATTCACCAAAATAATCAGAATATGCTTGAAGCATCTCTGTAACAACTGCATATTTATCATTATCAGCATCAAAATCATCTGGAACTATATAATTGACTACCGGCATAGAATCAGTATCGCTATATTTAAAATAATCAGTCCTTATTCTATACGGGTGTATTGCCAGAGATACTAAATATGTAGCAATAGGATAACTTTCATGCCACGAATATCTTATTTTGTTGTCATCAATAGTATCAGTTGCTGTCAATAATCCATTTGAAGCAACAATAAGTGACGATGGTACTGTGACAATCATATCCATGGAGTCAGCTTTGTCCTTTGGAAGATTTTTGCAAGGAAACCAATCAAGCGATCCATATGGCTCTGTTTTAGTCCATATCAAAGCATTGTTTTTTATTACATCAAAATGAAATGATCCACCTGGTTCACCGGAGTATTTTACACTTATATCTATTTCTTCATCTTTTGAATATATTTTATTTAAAAATACTTTTAATACTTTTGTATCAAAATCATGCTCAAAAAGTAAGTCACTACCTTTAGATTTTACGCTTTCTACAGTAAGCGACGGTGTGAAATCCAGATCTAGCCTTTTAAGTCCCGATTTCTTACAGGTACTATGAATATCCACAATCCCTTTTATCTTTTTTGCCCCGGGAAAAATTTCCAGATTAAATTTATAATAGTTTATATCGAAATCATCTTGATTTCCGGTATCTCTTAACTGTAAATAATTCTTAAAATAATTGATTTTAGACTTGCTACACAATTCTAAAGCACTCTCTTGAGAGTATGAAAAGATTGATACTAAAACAAAATAAAATAAAAAAACTTTTTTTATCATAATAAATGATTTTATAGGTAACTATTCAGATTGTTGTCTTCGCAGCTATGATGATTCAACCAATACAAACCACTAATTAAATCAATATTAATCAAGTAAAAGTACTAAATATATTTGTATTTACAAAAAAATTACTGCGAGGGTTTTGAGTTTCGAGTTTTGAGTTGAAGTGTAGAAGAAAAAAAAAACTATTTTCTCAATTTTTTCCCGATTCCAGCCAATACTTATAAACACATTACATACCGTTGTTATATAGTATTTTATGCTGCTTTTCTTTTATTTAGAACCACTCTAAATACCCTCCCTCTTAACAAAAAAAACTCACAAGCACTTGATATTTAATCATTTATGTTATATATTTGCAATAGAGTGTTGATTAGAGATGGTTTTGTATTTTATTGGAACTATCGTTATCCCCCCCAACGATTATATTATGAGTTGTGACTTCGGTTGCAGCAGGTCTTGAGTTTTGCTTGAGTTGCACCTATTTTAAAATAGGGCGGAGAATTGTATTATAGATTTGTGAATATAAAAAATATAATTTATAAGAATAAAAAAATAAAATGCACATAAAATAAAAGAGCCTACCTGGACAAGGTTAACCACAGCAAGGCAGACTCACTACCGTGATTCAGACGGTAGTGCGAAGGTATGGTTTTCTTTATATCTATTTTAATTTTTATTATTTAACTTTTAAAAAATTCTTTATTATGAGGAAAACGCATTATTTTTACCGGAGAAATTTAAAGATCTTACTACTTGGACTATTTGTTACACTTACTTTCGGAATAGCAAGCGCACAGCAAAATACAGTTAACGCACAGCAAAAGCAAGCATTTGAAAAAGAAATGAACGCCTACATCGCCACACAGATTGATAAAGAAATCGCCGAAATCAAGCAAAACACTGATTTGATAGAAAACTTTGATGAATACACTGAAGAAGATATCCGCAATATGGCA
>JALVAD010000045.1 GCA_027011385.1 Saprospiraceae bacterium
TTTATAGGTGGTTATATCTTTTTAAGATATGCCTATAATTCCACAAATGATATTCCATTTGTTCAGGAGATAGTTTTGGTTGTTCTTGGAACAATAGTAACCATTGCAATTACTGCGGCATTGTTAAACAAACAAAGTGAAGTGGAATTGGAGAAGGAGCAAAGAGTAAAAGTCTTTGATAAAAAATCTGAATTATATTTTGACCTTATCGAATTTATAGAAGAATTATTAAAGAAAGGAGAGATTTCTGAAAAAGATATGACAACATTGGAATTTTTAACGCATAAAATATCGATTATTGCGAACCCTACTGTGTTGAAATCTTATAATGACTTTTTGCAAGTAGTAAAAAATACAGGGCAGGACAAGAAAATTAACGCATTGGAGTCAGATGAATTATCAGAAGAATTAGCAGTGCTGTGTAGTGAAATCAGGTATGACCTTATGCCAAAAGGAGAGCAAAAAGTTGATGAAGTAAAGAAAACTATCCTTGGAAATATAAGGAAGATTAACGAATAATATTTCAGCTCATTTGATTGCTACTATATTTATTCAACATCAAACTCAATGGTATCACCAAAGTTCAGTTTATTATCTTTTATTATCGGTTTTTTAGGTTTGGTTTCTTCTTTTTGCTTTACATCTTCTTTTACCTCTTTTGATTCTCTGGAAATATTTTTTTGTGCTTCGCTTTGGGGTGAAGTATGTTTTTCAGAAGTGCTATCATCATTATCTTCCTTAAAATCATCACTTACAGTTTCCTTTGGTGAAATACTTAAATCTTCAACTTTAATCACTTTAAGTTCGCCTAATTTATTTCCAAAAGCTTTCCATCCTTTGATAGATACAAAATTTTCAATATCCAATTCTTCCTCAATTTTTTGTCTGTTTTGTCGATAAGAATATTTTATTACCGGTTTGGAGGAAGTAGTTGCAAAATAGAGTTTCGTGTCTTTGTGAAGAGAGAGAAAATCAAATTTTTCATTTAATGTGCTTGTCTCGATATTGAATCTCTTGACCATAGACCATTGCTTGTCTCCTTCAAAATAAAGTGCACTTACTACCGTGTCATCTGTCAATTTAGCTACGTGAACTATTTGATTGATGTCCACTTTTAGTAAATTAGATATTTCTTTGACTTCATATTGACCGGATTTATTAATAATTATTACTTTATCACCGGTATCAAATTCGCCTAAAAACTTTCCTCTCTCATTTTTGTTTATTTTACCCGTGATTTCATCCAGCCAATACTTTTGCATACCGAGAGAAGATTTACCTTTTTCTAAGAAAGTGATTTTTCTTACAGTGTGTTTAGTAAGGATATTTCCTCTGGCTCCTCTGCCCTTTATTGCTAAATCGCCAAAATCAAATTCAAATACTTTCTTTCTTGCTTTGCTTCCAGGAGTCAACTGGACTTTGACTTTCTCTGATTCACCATTTGGATTGACTGAAAAATAAATCAATTTGCTTAATGAATCATCTGTCATTAGATTATACTCTTTATCTCTTGTAATCGCAGACACTTGAAATCTTTTTGCCATTGTATTACCGGTTTTTCCATCCAAGTAAATCAGGTGATAAGTGGTTCTGTCGTCATTTTTTTTCCAGATGCCAGCGTGTAAAATATTCTTTCCCATAAATACCTTGTCATCGATTCTGTTTACGACAAATTTACCGTCTTTTCTAAATGCTATGATATCATCAATATCCGAGCAATCACTAATGTACTCACCAACTTTTGAATTCATACCTATAAAACCGCTGGATGGATCTAGATAGAGTTTTGCATTATTGACAATAACATTTTTTGTCTCAATATTTTCAAAATTAATGATTTCCGTTCTTCTTTCTTTCCCCTTTCCATATTTGTCTTTAAGCATTTGGAAGTACTTAATAGCAAAATCAGTAAGGTGAGAAAGGTCATAATTGACTTGTTTCAGCTCTTCCTCAAGGTTTGAAATCAATTCATCAGTTTTAAATGAATTATATTTTGAAATCCTTTTGATTTTTATTTCAGTCAATTTGACGATGTCTTCCTTTGTAATATCTCTCATCAAAACCAATCTGGAATCATTGGGTTTTGTATCACCGGGAGTGGCTACGTATTTTCTAAGTCCTTTATCAATCGTTTCCAAAACACATTCCCAATTCTCACATTCTTCAATATCACGATAAATACGATTCTCGATAAAAATTTTCTCCAGACTGGCCATATGCCACTTTTCAAGTAGCTCTCCTTTTTTTATTTCTAATTCTCTGCGGAGCAATTCTTTTGTGTTGGCAGTTGCTATTTTCAAGATTTCAGAGACAGTTAAGAAATGAGGTTTGTTATCAACAATAACAGCAGCATTTGGCGAAATAGAAACTTCACAATTTGTGAAAGCATACAGGGCATCTTTAGTAACTTCAGGTGAAATGCCGGGTGCTAGGATAACTTCAATTTCCACGTTTTTTGCAGTATTGTCAGTTATCTTTTTTATTTTAATTTTGCCTTTAACAATAGCTTTTAATACACTATCGATTAGATTTGTTGTTGTTATTCCGTAAGGTAATTCCGTAATAAGTATAGTCTTTTTATCTTTGATTTCAATCTTTGCACGAACCTTTATTTTTCCCCCTCTTTTACCATCTTTGTAATCACTAACATCTACATAACCACCTGTTTGAAAATCAGGAAATAATTTCACCATCTTCTCCTGCAATATCTTTATAGAAGCATCTATAAGTTCATTAAAATTGTGGGGCATAATCTTAGTAGAAAGTCCCACGGCTATTCCTTCAACTCCTTGAGCAAGAACCAAAGGGAATTTCATAGGTAGATTAATAGGTTCTTTGTTTCTGCCATCGTAAGATAATTGCCAATCTGTTGTCTGAGGATTGAAAGCTACTTCAAGAGCAAATTTTGTTAATCTGGCTTCAATATATCTAGGGGCAGCAGCAGAATCCCCTGTACGGATATCACCCCAGTTTCCCTGAGTATCTATCAACAAATCTTTTTGGCCAAGATTGACCAATGCAGCACCGATTGATGCATCACCGTGAGGGTGAAATTGCATTGTATGTCCAATTATATTTGCAACTTTATGAAATCTTCCGTCATCCATTCTTTTCATACTGTGCAAAAGTCTCCGTTGCACCGGCTTAAGTCCGTCTTCAATACTCGGAACAGCTCTTTCCAAAATAACATATGAAGCATAGTCAAGGAAATAGTCCTTGTACATACCTTTTAACGTTATGATTTTGTCCTCTTTTCTAGAATTCTCCATATCTTCACCAATATTAATACATTTAATCTACAAAGATATGTTTTTCTTTGATTTTTACAATGCAATACATAAAATATTTTGTTATGGATTAAAATTATTCTACTCTAATCGAGGATGAGCGGATAATGATATGCAGCGTAGCCTGACGTTAGGCGGCTATGATGTTATATCTAGTGTTAGATACAGGCAAATTTTTTATTTTAGTTTGCCTAATATTTGAATTGCATCAATGTCAAATTTAGAAAAAGCAAACCATTTTTTACCAAGATCCTTTAAACTTGCGCCAAAATGATAAATCTCCTTATTATCAATAATTAGAAATCTGTAGTGTGAAGCTTTGAAATTCAAGATTTCAATTGGTTTATACTGCAAATTGTATTTAGCTAAATCTAATTTTAATTGCTTATGTATATTTTTTGTATAAATTTTAACTGAAGCTGTTTGATTTTTACTAAACATAGTCAATACAGATTCATCGACATAATTATCTATCAAAATTATTGATATTTTGGCTCTTTTTATTAATTATGACACAAATAAATAAGCATCAAATATTTGTCCGTCAAAGAAAATTCCTTGTTTCTGCTTTAAACTATTATCTTCAAGAGCATTTAAAATTTCATTGATTTTATGATCTGTTTCAAGCTGTTTAAGTTCGACGTTATCAAGTCTTTGAAATATTGCTGCATTCTTTGATATAAATTTTCTCATTCCTACAAATGCTCTCATTATAGAAATATTTACTTTAACTGCGATTTTACTTTTCAAAACACCTGATAAAGAGGAAACACCTTGTTCTGTGAATACAAATGGTAATTTCCTTCTTCCTCCCCAACTTGATGTCGCATTTTGCGATTTCAAGTTTTCCCATTCTTTTTTTGAAAGTCTAAACATAAAATCTTCTGGGATTCTTTCAATATTTCTTTTAACTTGTTCATTTAGTCTACTTGTAGGAACTTCATAAAGTTTAGCTAAATCACTATCCAACATTACTTGTTGTCCACGAATATTATAGATGATTTTTTGTATTTTTTCCTTATTTCTTATCAAATCACTCATATATTT
>JALVAD010000046.1 GCA_027011385.1 Saprospiraceae bacterium
ATTTTATATCTTGCGTTTTTTAATATAATTTAAAACATATAAAAATGAAAAAGATTTTAATAAATAGCTTGATAATGATATTTGTAATTATACTTGGATTTTCCTTCAAAAGTGGCGTAGCAAAAAAAGGACACGATAAGACAGGTTCTCCATTAAGTAATGGTAAATGTTTTAATTGTCATAAGGCAGGTAAATTTGGAGTGTCTTTGGAAATGAAGATGTTTGAAGATAGTACTGAGGTGGAAAATTACGAACCCGGTCACAGGTATAAGCTTAAGTTTCATATCAAACATACCGGAAATCCTTCAAAATACGGGTTTCAATTGACAGCTCTTAATCAAGATAATAAATCTGCGGGAAAATTTGAAAATATTCCTAGCGGTTTTGCTTTGAGGAAACTTAAGGGCGTTGATTATATTGATCATACAAGCCCACGTTCATTAGAGTTTCTCAATGTTGATTGGGTTGCACCTGATAGTAATTTAGGAGATGTTACAGTTTATTTTGGAGGAATAGCAGCCAATGGAAATGAGGGTACAAGTGGAGATGGTGGAGCTGTGAATTCATTTAAAATTGCAGAGGGGGCTTCAAGTTCAAAAGATATAGAAGCTTTGAGTAGTGGTGATTTGTTTGTTTTGAATGGGAATCCAGCATTTGGAGTTATTATTCTTGATAACTTGAAATACTCTGATTTTACTTATAGGATTATATCAAGAGATGGACGAATTATAAGGAAAAGCAAGTTTGAAAACCAAAAATCAAATACTGCTATAATCAATATTAGCAATTTAAATAATGGTTTGTATTTTATTCAAGTTATTTCCGGTAAAGAAATAACTTCAAAGTCATTTGTAGTTCTAGGAAAATAATAAAGTGCATATCATTTTTTCGTTTTTTTTTGCAACACTGCCCTCTAACTCTCCGTTTCTTCGTAGACTCCGAAACCGGGAGAACCACAACCTGCATTCCTCCTCAATTCCCCTGATAAGCGAGTGTCTCTGACCTCGCTTCTTGCAAAAATGCACTACTCCTGTACTGATGCACAGGTTCTTTCACTATCAAGTGAGATTTAATCACTTGATTTTTGATAAAATCAAAACCGTTCAGTCATCCCCCTATCATTTTTCGTAACAAAGTGAAGAAAATTATTAGGGGGAGCGCAAAGCTTTTGCGGGATGGATGAGGGGGTAGATGTGCCGATATGCAGGAAAATCAACTTTCAACGCGAAAAAATGAAATACACCTAGATAATAGGATCAATCCCAGATATTTTCTTGTACACCGCTTTCTTTAGCGAGTTTTCTGGACAATACAAATAGATAATCCGATAGTCTATTGATATATTTTATCAGTATGGCATATTTATTATCTTCATCCGGGATTGCAACTATTCTTCGTTCAGCTCTACGGCATACGGTTCTAACGATATGTGTTAGGGAAATTATTTTGGAACCTGACGGTAAAATGAAATTTTTCAAGGGCTCTAATTCGCTCTCCATACTATCTATTTCTTCTTCCAAGAAAGTAATCTCATTTTCATTGAATGGTCGGATTAATTCAGGTTTGTCAGGATTAGTAGCTAGGATTGCTCCTATATCAAACAATCTTTTTTGTATTCTTAAAAGCTTATTGTTTATATCATCATTAATAATCTCAGCAATAAGCAGACCGATAAATGAATTCAATTCATCAATGGTCCCATAGGCTTCGATCCTGATGTCAGATTTTGATAGTCTCATACCTCCAAAAAGCGAGGTCATACCGCTATCTCCTTTTTTTGTATATATCTTCATTTATTTATATGCTTCAATTAATACCTTTAGAATTTGAATTGCCGAATAGGGAATGACTGTACCGGGACCAAATACCCCTGCGACACCGGCTTCAAACAGAAAATTATAGTCTTTTTTTGGTATTACACCTCCGACGATGAGTAAAATATCATCTCTTCCGATTTTTTTCAGTTCATTAATTGTTTCAGGAACCAATGTCTTATGACCTGCGGCCAAAGATGATATTCCTAAGATATGAACATCATTTTCAGCTGCTTGTTTTGCTGCTTCAGCAGGAGTTTGGAACATTGGACCTATATCGACATCAAATCCTATATCTGCGAAAGCTGTTGCTATTACTTTTGCTCCTCTATCATGACCGTCTTGACCTAATTTTGCAATCATTATTCTAGGCCGTCTTCCTACTAATTTCGCAAATTCATCAGCATATTTTATCGCTTCCATAAAATGTTCGTCTTTTTTAATTTCTTGAGAATATACTCCTGCAATAGTTTGTGATTTGAACTTGTATCTACCAAATGATTTTTCCATTGCATCTGATATTTCTCCTAAAGTTGCCCTTTCTCTTGCTGCAATGACAGCATATTCTAGTAAATTACCTGAATTATTTTCTGCTACTTGAGCCAGATCATCCAATGCTTTTTGAGTTTTCAGCTCATCTCTTTTGGATTTGACTGTATTAATCCTTTCGATTTGTTTATTTCGGACTTCCGTATTGTCAACTTCCAAAGTATCCAATTCTGTATTATCTGCATATTTGAAAGTGTTTACTCCAACTACCAAACTTCTTCCTGCATCGATTTTCGCTTGTTTTTTGGCTGCGGCTTCCTCAATTCTCATTTTAGGTATTCCTTTTTCTATCGCTGCAGTCATTCCACCGTATTTCTCTATCTCTTGGATATGTTTCCACGCTTTATCGACCAACTGTTCTGTGAGAGACTCAATAAAATACGCCCCACCAAAAGGATCGACCGTTTTGGTGATATCTGTATTCTGTTGGAGTAATTTTTGAGTATCTCTAGCGATTTTAGCTGAAAAATCAGTGGGTAATGCTATAGCTTCATCCAATGCATTGGTATGCAAAGATTGAGTTCCCCCAAAAGCAGCAGCCATAGCTTCGATTGTAGTTCTAGCAATATTATTAAAAGGGTCTTGCTCTGTCAAACTATATCCTGAAGTTTGAGAGTGAGTTCTTAAGGCTGTAGATTTTGGGTTTTTGGGATTGAATTGATTTACTATTTTAGCCCAAAGTACCCGCCCTGCTCTCATCTTGGCTATTTCCATAAAGAAATTCATGCCAATGCCCCAAAAAAATGAAAACCTAGGTGCAAAACTATCTATGTTAAGCCCGACTTTAAGTCCTGCCCTTATATATTCCAAACCATCTGCAAGTGTATATGCTAACTCAATATCCGCGGGTGCACCGGCTTCATGAATATGATATCCACTAATACTTATAGAATTAAATTTGGGCATATTCTGTGAAGTATAAGCAAATATATCTGAAATTATTTTCACGGATGGCGTTGGAGGATAAATATAGGTATTTCTGACCATGAATTCTTTGAGAATATCGTTTTGTATAGTACCCGCAAGAAGTTTTTTATCAACGCCCTGCTCCTCAGCTGCGACAATATAAAATGCCATGATTGGAATCACAGCTCCATTCATAGTCATAGATACACTCATTTTATCCAAAGGTATTCCACTAAAAAGTATTTTCATATCCTCAACTGAATCAATTGCGACACCGGCCATCCCTACATCTCCTTTTACACGCGGATGATCAGAATCATAACCTCTATGAGTTGCTAAATCAAAAGCAACGGATAGCCCTTTTTGGCCTGCTTTCAGATTTTTTCTATAAAATTCATTAGATTTTTCCGCAGTTGAGAAGCCTGCGTATTGTCTGATTGTCCAAGGTCTTCCCGTGTACATTGTTGTATAGGGACCTCTTAGGTACGGTTTTGCTCCTGATACATATTTGCTATAAGGAAATACTTTTATATCGTCTTTTGCATAGTTTGATTTAATCTTAATACCTTCCGCAGTATCCAATATATTTTTGCTTTTGGAAGAGACTCTACCCAAACTTAAATCAAGTTTTTCTTTTTTGAACGCTATTGTTTTCATATTGCGAAAGTATATTTAATTCAACTAAAATCCTCAAAGCTTGCGCAAATATAAGCGTTATTTTACTTAATACTAAATAAGGGGTTAAATTTATAAAGAGGTGTATTTCCTTTTTTCGTGTTACTGTTTAGATTTAGGTGTTTCAACAGAATCCTTATCATTAGTATCCACTTTTAATCCCAAATCCCTGTTGACAGCAATACTTGCATTTAGTTCATAACCCACGATAAGAGCCATTGAGTTAATCTCTATCCACACCATAGTTATGATTATAGCCCCCAAAGAGCCGTAAATTTCATTGTATCTACTAAAATTATTTACATAATATGAAAATCCTACCGAACTGACAATTGCTAAAAAAGTGGCAACTCCTGCTCCCGGACTCATGAATTTTATTTTCTTTTTCATCGAAGGACCATATCTGTAGAGCATCGATATTATGGAATAAAATAGGAAAACGACCACTACCCATCTTAAAATCTCAATTGTTATGATATAAAAGCTACTCAGGCTTAATTTTTCAAACAATAGCTCAAGCCAAGTATTCCCCAATATGACCAGCCCGGTAGCCAAAATAAGTAAAATGAAAAGTAAAAAAGTAATCTCTAATGCTCTTAATTTATGTTGAAAATAATTTCTGCGTTTATATGTAGACCGGTACGATTTGCTGAAACTTGCCAGCATAGAAGATACTCCATTAGATGTGAAATAGAGCATTAAAAATACTGAAATAATCTGAGATCCTACCCGTGTTTTTAAGCCCAAACTATCCATCATACCAAAGATGTATTGCTCTGCCTGCTTGGGCAAAAGATTGCTCAGGGATGATTTCCAAGTCTCTACATAATATTCGGTAAAGGGTAAGTAAGGTAACAATGTTAATAGAAAAATGATACCTGGAAAAATAGCTAAGAAAAAGCTAAATGACATCGCTTTAGCACGCATCATAATGTCATCTTTCAAAGCCTCTCTATAAACAAAAGTCAGTGAATGATAAATAGATACACCATCAAAGCCTGGTAGAGTTGTTTTTTTGGTCCAATCTATTGCATTTTTTATTCCCGGAAGTTCCAGAAATTCAAACCATTTATTTTCAAAATAATTACTCAAAATACGGTTTTAGATTATCTACTAATAACTGTGGAGCAGAAACTCTTGTATTGGATTTCATATCTATGAAAAAAAGTTTGACTATTCCTTTATTTATTAACTCATGGCTTTCATTGTAGATTAAATGATGAAATGTAATCATTTTACTTGGCATTTCTTTTAGTTGAGTTTCAATAATAAGCTCATCATCATAAAATGCCGGTTTTATGTATCTAGCCTCCAAACTGACCACAGGAAGCATAATCCCTAGTTCTGTCTCAAGGCTTTTATAAGAAAATCCTAATGATCTAATCAGTTCAACTCTCCCAATTTCATAATATTTGGGATAATTACCATAATATGCATATCCCATTTGATCGGTATCAGCATATCTGATTCTGTGTTTATACTTGAATGAATACATAGCTATTTTCTTAATAAGGGACATGTCATACAATGAGAACCACCTCTCCCTCTAGACAATTCGGTAGAAGGTAGGGTGATGATTGTTTTTTCTATTTTCTTTATATCAAACTTTTTAGATTTAGCTCTTTTGATTAAATCCTCCGCCTTCAGTATAGTATAACCGGCTTCTTCCAATGCCTCAGCAGTTTTACTATTTCTATCATAAGTGATGGCAACTCCCGGCTTTAGACTTACAAGATTGCATCCATCTGTCCATTGTTCTCTTTCTTGGTAAGGATATTCTCCTTTACCCCCAAAGATAAATCTCATTTTAGGATTAATCTCTTTCAAAAACAATTCTTTTACGGAGGAATATTCTGTGATTTTTCCGGATTTATTGTAAACCTTAACATATGAGCCCATCCCGTCATATATAATAGGTTTAAACGCAACGATATCATTTGTATTGATCTGTGTAAATAAGGTGTCTAAATGCATGAAATTTCTTTCTCTGGGGATCACAACCTCAACAACATTATCGACTACTCCTTTTTTAAACAAATATTCCTTCAGTAGATTTATAGCATGAGCAGATGTTCTCTCACTTTGTCCTATCAGCAGATAATCTTTATTGATTATCATGACATCACCACCTTCAAGTGATACAGCTTCACCTTTTTTCGAAGGGGGGAATTGATTGATTTTATTAAGATCTATGATTTTTTTATCTTTTCTTGTTTCCAAAAACATGGGATGAGACTTAAAAATAAATCTCGCTAATAGATTTTCTCTGTGTCTTGCTTCTTTAGATGCTTTTGTAATTAAGATATAATCTTTGATTGTCACAGCGATATCACGTGTAAAGATAAAATTTGGAATAGCATCAAACAGATACTGATGATCTTTTTTATAATAACCGGTAATCAATAAATCTTTTAATCTATTATTGCTCATTTCAAGCATAATATTTTTATACTTATTGGGCAATTCTTCAAATCTGATGATATCATTTACCAGTTTTTCTTTGAAAATTGATGAATAGTCCAAGGCTTCTTCTAATAGTTTTTCTGTATCTACAACATTGTTTTTACCTAGAAATAAATCGAGAACATCTGAAAAAACCTTATGTTCTTTTTGCATTAATGGCAAATAGATAATGTCATCAAAAAGGAGTTCTTCAGCTTTTCTAGGGGAAATTCTCGCTAGACCTTCATCAGGGTGATGAATTATTACTTTTTTCAATTCTGTTATTTCAGAACTTACATTTACTTTCATTTTATATCGTTTTAAAAATACTATGAAAACTGTTTTGTATCATTTCTTGTTTTAATTCAATTAGGAGAGGATAGAAAATAATCATGACTTTAGTCCAATTGCTATTGCCTGATTTCATTCGCTAAGAGGTTAGAAACCTTTAGCTCATTTAGTATCCTTTTGCTACATTAAATTTATTTCAAAACGTCAAATTTACTACAAAAATGGGAAACTTCTTATATTTGCGTAAATTTTTAATATGAAGAGAAAGTATTATGCTGCTATTGATATAGGAACCAATGCCGGAAGGATGCTGATTGGTTACGTTGTATCTAGAGATGGTCACGATGTGGTAAAGCATATTCAGTTGGTAAGAGTACCTCTGAGATTGGGTGAAGATGTATTTGTGAAAGGTATAATTAGCAAGGAGAAAGTAAAGAAATTTATATATAGTTTGAAAGGTTTTAGACTTTTGGCAAAAGCATATGATATTGATAATATTGAAGCTTATGCTACTTCTGCTATGCGTGAAGCAAAAAATCGAGATATTATTGTAAAGAAGATAAAAGATAAAACAAAACTAGATCTTGAAATAATCGATGGTAATAGAGAAGCAGAATTGATTTTTAGTTCTTTTAATATTTCAGGATTGGTTAAAACAAGACTTTTTTTATTGATTGATGTTGGTGGTGGTAGTACCGAATTGACAGTTTTTGCAAAAGGTGAAAAGAAAAAGTCAAGATCTTTTAAAATTGGGACTCTGAGATTATTGAAAAATAAGGTCAATAAGAATATTTGGAGTGATATTGAAGAATGGATTGAGAGAAATATTTATCAATGTGGTCAAATGTCGGCTATTGGGACAGGTGGTAATATCAATAAGATTTCCCAACTGGCCAGAAAAAGATATTTGGAACCGATTATGCTTAAAGAAATCGAAGATACATATAAATACTTGAAGGGGTTTTCTTTGCAAGAAAGAGTTGATAAACTCCGACTAAAACCGGATAGGGCTGATGTAATTATTCCTGCTTCTGAAATATATATCAGAATAATGAATATCGCCGGAATTGATGAAATTTTTGTGCCTAAAATGGGACTGTCAGACGGGATGATTTTAGAGCAATACAACAAAGATAAAAGTAGAATATGATTGTGATTAAGTATTTCTGTGGTGGTTTGAGAATGCTTTTTATGATTCTTTTAATGGTTGTAATGCTATTGATCTATATCATAGGTATTAAAGCTGCCATAAAACACACTCCTGAAAAGGGCTTCAAGTTGAGAAGACTATTTTTAATTATTATGAATCCTTTTTTGGGCTTTGTTGATAAGATTGAAGGGAAACAAAATGATAAACCATCTTTGTATGTTTCAAATCATAGAGGCTTACTTGATTTTTTTATCACTATGAAATATTTGGATGTATATGCATTGTCTAAAGCAGAAGTGAGAGCTATGCCTATTTTGGGTTATGCAGCGGAACTGACAGGTGTATTTTTTGTGGTAAGAGATAATAAAAGTAGTCGTCAAGCAACTCGAGATTCAATTGTACATCTTTTAAAAAGTGGATACAATGTATTATTGTATCCAGAAGGAACTGTCAATACAGGAAAAACAACAGCTGCATTTAGCAAGGGAGCATTCGAAGAGGCGGCAAAACACGGATTTCCGGTTGTCCCGATAGCGCAAGAGTATTCTTCTAAAGATGATCTTTGGGAACAAGGAGTATCATCAGCTCAACAATTCTTTAAGCAATTTGGCAAGTGCTTTACAAAAGTCAAAGTTGCCATAGGTGAGCCTATACAAAGTGACAATTCTTTCACTCTAATGAATGAATCAAAAAAATGGATAGATAATAAATTATTGGAAATGCAAAAAGATTGGGCAGATATTTATTGATTATTGTTCAACTCCTGTCGGAGTTGTAGCCCCCGCACGCATTTACCACCGGTTTTACCGGTGGCTATTCACATTTTTCCCCTTCGGAGAATTTCTGTTTTCAGTCATCCTCATTTTCTATTATCTTTCTTAGTTCATTTAGTTTGAGCATGCAATCAATCGGTGTCATAGAATTAAGATCCATTTCGAGCAACTCCTTTTTTAATAAACCTGCTGTTTCATCAACTTTGTCAAAAATGCTAAGTTGAATGGCAGTCTGCTGAGGCATTGTTTTTAGTTTTGTGCCTATACTTTCGTTTTCGTCGTTATCTCGCATCTTTTGCTCCAATTGGGCTAATATTTCATAAGCGCGTTCTATTATCATGCGAGGCATTCCCGACATTCTCGCTACGTGAATACCAAAGCTATGTTGACTTCCCCCCGTGACAAGCTTTCTCAAGAATATGACTTTATTTCCGATTTCTTTTGTAGAAACATTGAAGTTTTTTATCCTATCAAATTTTGGTTCCAATTCATTTAGTTCGTGATAGTGTGTAGCAAATAGTGTTTTTGGATTTGCTTTTGGATTTTCATGGAGAAATTCTGTCAAAGCCCAAGCAATAGATATTCCATCATATGTGCTTGTTCCTCTACCTATTTCGTCAAGTAAAATTAAACTTCTGGATGAAACATTGTTCAAGATATTTGCAGTTTCGTTCATCTCGACCATAAATGTGGATTCGCCACTGGAGATATTGTCAGAAGCCCCAACCCTCGTGAATAGTTTATCAACAATTCCAACTGTTGCTGCCGATGCCGGTACAAAAGAGCCGATTTGTGCCAATAATGTTATAAGTGCGGTCTGGCGAAGAATAGCTGATTTACCTGACATATTTGGTCCGGTAATCATCATTATCTGCATATCTTCATTATTGAGGTAGATATCATTAGGAACATAGTTTTCTCCGGGTTCCATAAATTGCTCTATTACCGGATGTCTGCCTTCTCTGATATCAATCATATGAGATTCATTCACTACGGGCTTTGTATATCTATTTTTGTAAGCTACGGTCGAAAAAGAAATGAGTACATCGATTTGCGAAAGAATATGAGCATCCAATTGGATAGGAGCAATATAATTCATAAGATCCACTACGATATCTTGAAAAAGTTTTTCTTCAAGAGTATGAATTTTTTCTTCTGCATTTAATATTTTTGTTTCCAATTCCTTCAATTCGGGAGTGATATATCTCTCTGAATTTGTCAATGTTTGTTTCCTTATCCATTCCTCGGGTACCATATCCTTGTACCTGTGAGTTACTTCAAGAAAGTATCCGAAAACATTGTTGAAGTTTATTTTTAGCTTTTCAATTCCGGTCTTTTCCTTCTCTCTTTCCAGTATCCCATTCAATACCTCTTTGCTATTGTTAATCAAATGTCTCAATTCATCCAATTCTTCGTTTACCCCATCCGCAATTACATTTCCTTTGGCTATTGAGACAGGCACTTCCTCGTTTATTTCGGTGCTTATCCTTTCCCTTATTTTATCGCAAAGCACTATTTGATCTCCAAAGGCATTCAAATGAGTATTTTTTGCTTTTTCAAGGATTTCCTTTATATGTACAAGTGCTTTTAGCCCACGGTTCAACATTAGAATTTCTCTCGGATTTATTTTTCCAAGAGATACTTTTGATATCAATCTTTCCAGATCTCCTATCTTTTTTAAGTACAGATTAATATCTTCTCCTTCATAATTATTATCAAAGAAGTATTCTACAATATCCAATCGTTGATTAATTGCATTTGTCGATACAAGAGGTAGCAAAACCCATTTTTTAAGCAATCTGGCTCCCATTGGTGAAGTGGTTTTGTCAATGACAGAAAGCAATGCAGTACCTGAATGATATTGTGGATAGATCAATTCTAGATTTTTAATGGTAAACCTATCCAGCCACATATATTTTTCGTCATAAATCCTTTGGATTGTGCTTATATGTTTAAGGTTTTTATTTTCAGTGCTACTAAGATAATGTAAAATAGATCCTGCTGCTATTTGAGCTGACTTGAGCTCTTCCAAAGCAAATCCTTTGAGTGATATTACCTCAAAATGTTCCAAAAGATTTTCCCTGCTAAAATCATAGGTATATACCCACTCATCAATTGGATAAGTATAGAATCTTGAGCCAAAAGTTTTTTCGTATTGTTTCTTATATGATTTGGAATAGATGATTTCAGAGGGCTCAAAATTCTGAATTAGTTTTTCGATTGTGTTTTTATCTCCTTGTGAAACTAAAAATTCGCCGGTGGAGATATCCAGAAAAGCTACGCCCCAATCATCTTTTGGTGAGATATGAATTGAAGCGAGGTAGTTATTATCTTTGTATTCTAACAGTTTTTCATCTGTCTTGATTCCCGGGGTGACAACTTCGGTTACCCCTCTTTTGACTATCTTTTTTTGTTTGGATGGTTTTTCCAGTTGCTCACAAATAGCCACTCTATATCCTGATTTGACCAATTTTGGCAAATACAAATCCAGTGAATGATATGGGAATCCTGCAAGCTCCAAATCACTTCCACCATTATTTCTGGAGGTAAGTACTATTCCCAATGCTTTTGATGTTTTGATAGCGTCTTCTCCAAATGTCTCATAAAAATCACCAACACGAAACAGTAAAATAGCATCAGGATGCTTGGTTTTTATCTGCTGATATTGGGTCATCAATGGAGTTACCTTCTTCACAGTACTTTTGTCTGGTTTTGCCAATTTCTCTAGGTTTTGATTTTAAGAGAACAAAAATAGTCAATAAATACGGTTAAATAAAAAAAGCCGTCATATTTTTATACAACAGCTTTTAGATACCAAAATTTAAACAATTTATTTTATTATTTCTATTTTCTTAATTATTCTTTGGTTATTCTCTGTGAGAACCTCAACATAATATATACCGTTTATTAATGATGATATATTTATATTATTGACCTTATTGTCATAAGCTTTTTTAGACAATTGCAACATGCCCAAAGAGTTAAATATTTTATAATGTGTTATTTTTTCATTACTAGCAATATTCAATAAATTATTTGCCGGACTAGGATAAATCAATAATTGTCCTGTTGGTGTTTTTACACTAGTTATACTTCTGCTTTTGATATAGATAGTCTTTTCAATCGTGGGAGAGTTAACAATTTTTCCCTCACCATTCATACCTGAAATATTAGCTAATTTTATTTCTTGTGGAATTAGAGCCTCTCCATAAGGTCTGATACCATCCAACTCATCTTCTATGATATAATCGCATTTTGCAATAAGTCCAATGCCTGAAACACTTTTAGGATTAATACGTGAATATACAGCATCGAGTTGTCCATCTAGATACTGTTTATCCATTTCCATTGAGGCACTTCCATTTGCTAACCATGAATCCAATAAAAATTCATGGTGGAAAGATGCTGAATCTACTGTTGTGGGATCAAATTGTAAGGTGTAAAAAATACCATTTATTTCCTTGGCAGGATCATCTTTGTCCCCAATAGATATAAATATATGTACAGTATCTCCAATTTCAAACGTGTCTTGTGAAAAAATTAAATTTACAGGAAATTCAGGTTTATTTAAAGAGACTGTATTGTATAAGTTATGTTCTTTATTATAGTAGCTCAATATAGTTAGGCTGTCTAATTCTGATATTACTCCATCTCCATTAGCATCGACATGTTTAAGATTGAATCCGTTATCACTTTGGTAATCATCCCAATCAGGAGCATTTAACCCAAGCCAATTTGTTGTTTGAGTTTCTCTGGCATCTCCAGTTTGCCCTATATAATATGCTAATGGTAAGAGGTCTTTCATATTAACCACTCCATTATTGTCAGCATCTCCGGGCCAAACACAGTTGTAAGATGCACAAGGACAAACAGAGTCCGACAATTCCTCCAGAACATCAAGCTCTACTTTTATTAATTGACAATTACTGTTAGGTGGACAATACTCTATTTCAAATCTATCGTGACCGACAAAATCTGTATTGGGGGTATAGACTATCAAATTTGTGCCGCTAATATCACTACAATTAACATGTACCGTATCATAATCCGGATAAATATTGACTATCCCATCAAGTGGAGCTGAAACCAAATTGAATGAATATCCTTCGATTGGTGCATTATAATTTAGAACGATTTCACTGTTTTTTGATGTGTTTAGATTGTAGGGCTTTGAACTAACAGGCTTGAAATCATCGACTAAAATTTGAACTGTCGCTGTCTGATATACATTAAATGACAATTGTACGGTATAAGTAAATTCATCGAAACCATAAAAATTATTATCAGGAGTATAAGTAAATTCTGCTTGCCCATTGTATGCTAATGTACCATTGGAAGGTTCGGTATATGTCAAATTCCAATAATTCTTTTTATAGTCATTGTCTTTTACATTGAAGGTCACATCTGTATTTCTTGCTGTATAAACTTTGTCGTCAACTATAGCGTTTCCATCCTCTTTGCCTTCAACAACCGTAATATCAACCACAATAGTGTCCTGATTATTGAATAATTTGAATTGATCGACCCCTGTAGAATCAACAAATGGAGTATATATTATTTCAGGATCATTTGAAAAGTCTAATTCTCCTATTGAAGGTGAACTATTTTGATCTAAATTAAAGCCCGCCTTGTTTGGTATAATAGAAACAAAATTCGTGTTTGTTACATAGTACTTAAGCGTATCGGGAGAAGGAAACTCATCTGCAACTTTCACAATTACGTTTCCTACTTCAATAGATCCTTTTTCATCAGATATTTGGTAGTTGAAAAATGCAGTCCCTGAGAAATTAACATTTGGTGTAAAAACCACTTTGTAATCACTTAAGATATTAACCGTTCCGTTTCTTATATTCATAACTTTGTCCAAAGTCAATGAATCTGCTGATGTGGAATCATTAGACAATATATCAAGTGTGTCTCCTGTTGAGTTGGTATTTATATTGTAGAAATCATTTCTTGCTGTTAGAATGGAATTTACTATTTCAAAATCTATTTTGATAACCTTAATCGGCCAATCATATACACTTGAACCGGGATTACCACGATATTCGAGTACAGCGTGATCAATTCCAACAAAATTAGAATCGGCATATGGCCAATATTGCATGTCCCAAACAGTATTATTTGTTCCTTGAACATAACTTCCCGGAGGGATTTCCCCATATTTTGGTGTGACTATACTTACCGGAGATACTCCATTGCCCTTAAGTTGGAAATCCAGAGAATCTCCTTTAAGTATTTTGAAGTGTTTATAGGGGACGTTTTGAGCATTGCTATCCAACACAAACCCTAAAAACAGTGATAAGATTAAAACAAATATTTTATTAGTATTCATGGTACTGTTTTAATTCTGGTATTCCTAGCTACAAAAGTAGAACATTTTTATATATTTTCAAAATAATAATTAGAAAAAAATCTATATATATATAATTTTATATTAATATGATG
>JALVAD010000047.1 GCA_027011385.1 Saprospiraceae bacterium
AAGCTAATAGGATTCAATTTGGTAAGTCTGATGACGAAAAATTAATTAGCCTGTTTGGTTTTTTGGAAATTATATACAAAAAAACTGATGACATTTAAAATTCATATAATTTAGAGATGGAAGTTTTGGATATTGGAAAACTGTAATTTATGATAAAACTATTGAAAATATTTATCACGATAATAACAATCTCTTTTGGGACAACAGTTAGTGCTCAGGTGAATTTATGGCTTGTCGATAGTACATTCAACAATCTTGACTGGAATGGATTTGTTGATAAAGCAGAAAAGGAATTTAATGTTTCATTTTATTATAAAAAAAGCATATTAGATAAAGTAATATTACCAAACGTTGATCGTGAAATAGATGTATTGTCTTTCCTTAAAAATAGTTTGAGTAAAGAAGGATTAAGCGTAATACTCTACAATAAAAACAAAATTATAATAAATAAGGGAGAAAAGATCGTAACAGAGATAGATAAAAAATCATATCAGGTAGTATCAAAAGCAAAAAAAAAACGAGATATAGTTGCAAAAAAGAAAAAGTCTAATTATCTCAAAACATCTAAAGACCATGAAGGAAAGGAGATAACTATAGGGAGTGTAGAAAAAGGATATGAGCATAAAAAGGTAAGATTGACCGGAAGAGTAATGGATATTGAGGATAATTCGGAATTATTAGGAGCATCGATTTTTGTGCTGGAATTGGGAATTGGGACAGTAGTGGATTTTAATGGTAAGTATACTTTGAAATTGAGGAAGGGGAAATATACTCTTGAAATTAAAGAAATAAATCATAAGAAAAATATAGTTGCAGTCAATTTATTGTCAAGCGGAATTTTAGATTTTCACTTAGAAAAAAATTCTATTGGTTTAAAAAGCGTATTGATTACAGCAGAAGCTAGTGACAGAATAAATAATACTAAGCTTGGATATTCAAAACTTATGGTAAAGAGATTGGGTGAAATTCCTTTGGTATTGGGAGAAAGAGATATTCTTAAAGTTGCTCAGCTGTTACCTGGAATTCAGACTACCGGAGAAGGAGCAAGTGGTTTTAATGTGAGGGGAGGATCTGTTGATCAGAATTTGTTTTATCTTGATGGTATTCCGATATACAATACATCTCATTTTTTTGGATTTTTTTCAGTGTTTAATTCCGAAGCTATTAGTAATTTTTCTTTGTATAAAGGAAATATACCTATACGATATGGAGGGAGATTATCTTCTATTTTCGATATAGAAGCTAGGGGTGGAAATAAAGAAAAGTTTAAAGTTAGAGGTGGTATAAGTCCAATTACAGGAAGGATAATGTTTGAAGGACCAATAAAGAAATCAAAAAGTAGCTTTATGGTAGGATTAAGATCTACATATTCAAATTGGGTATTGAGATCTATTGATGAGCACGACTTCAAAAATAGCAGTGTTTCATTTGCTGATGCTTTGATAAAACTGTCATTTGATATTAATACTAAGAATAAAGTTAATGCTACAGGCTATTATAGTTTTGATGACATTGATTTTGCGAAAAAATCGATTTATAGTATTAAAAATATTGGTGCATCATTAAATTGGAGTCACTATTTTGGTGAAAGGTTTAATTCTAAGTTATATTTAATATATAGCAAATATGGGCTGGGATTGAAAGATATAAGCTATGAAATTGAAGCATATAAAAAGAATAATGCTTTAGAGCATAAAGAAACAAGGCTAGACTTTAATTATATTTCACCTAATAATTTGTTGAATATTAATTTTGGTTTGGTCAGTACATTATATGATAATGACAGAGGTTATTTTTCTCCATATGGTAAAAATAGCCAGCAGGAAGAAAAGCTCTTGGGGGCTGAAAAAGGTTTAGAATCTGCAGGCTATTTGAGCTTAAGTTATAAATTTAGCAATAGATTAAGCGTTCTTTCAGGAGTGAGATATAATTGGTATTCATATTTAGGTCCTAACAAAGCGTTCAGGTATATTGATAATGTCGTTAAAAATCAAGGAAGTATATTAGATACATTATATTTTAATAATAATGATATTATCAGAACAAACAAAGGGATTGATTTTAGGCTGAGTTCAAAGTATAGTTTTAGCAGAGATTTTTCTATTAAAGCCGCATATAATAGATTACATCAATACATTTTTATGCTTTCAAATACAATTGTTCTATCTCCAAACGATAGCTGGAAGCTTATGGATTATAATATTAATCCAATGGTGGGTGATCAACTTTCTTTAGGCTTTTATTCACTTTTAAATAATAGGAAATTTGAGCTTATAGTTGAAGGGTATTACAAAAAAATTAATAATATTGTAGAGTCAAAAGATGGTGCAAACCTTTTGGTTTCAATTAATCCTGAACAGGATGTTTTACAAGGTGGCTTAAATGCTTATGGAGTTGAAATAACATTGAGTAAAAAATACGGGAGATTCAATGGTTGGATTAACTATACTTATGCAAAATCTACAGTTTTAGTTGATAATTTATTTGATGGGGGCAAAATTAATTTTGGCAAACCATATCCGGCAAATCAGGACAAACCACATTCATTGAACATTGTTGCAAATTATAAAATTATCAGAAGGTTTAGTTTGTCGTCAAATATAGTCTATTCTACGGGTAAACCAATAAGTTATCCTACATCAATTTATTATTTGAAAAATTTACAATTGATTAATTATACCGAAAGAAATTCTTATAGACTTCCCGACTATTTTAGAGTCGATTTATCGGTTAAAGTAGAGGGTAATTTGAGACTAAAAAAGAAATATCACAGCACTTTGATTTTTTCTGTTTACAATTTATTAGGAAGGCATAATGTGTATAGTACATATTTCAAAATTGATGAAAAAAAGATTCAGGGTTATAAAATTTCTATTTTTGCAAATCCTATCTTTTCAATAACATATAACTTTAAATTTGGAAACTATGAGTACTAAATTTTTACTTGTACTTTTACTTGTAATATTCTATTCGTCCTGTATTGAAGAGTACAATCCCAAATTGGATAATTACAATAATTTAATTGTAGTGGATGGTGAGATTACAAATGAGGAAGGTCCTTATACTGTTATATTACGCGTTTCATCAAATTTGGATTATTATAAAAATATTTATATTAAAGGGGCAAAGGTCATAATTGAAGCTAAAAGCGGAGTTAGAGAGCTATTAACCGAAGTAAGTCCCGGCGTATATATAACTGCAAAAAATGGAATCAGAGGTAGGATTGGTGAGGAATATAGATTGATTATTCAGAATGGTAATAAAACATATAAATCAGAATTTGCGGAACTAAAAAAACCAATTGAGATAAGCTCTATTAGTAGTGATATAGAAAATCATGTGATTAAAGAAGAGAATGTATCTTTTTCCGGATACCAATTTTATGTGAGTTCCGGTGTG
This sequence comes from Saprospiraceae bacterium, assembly GCA_027011385.1. GTDB lineage: Bacteria > Bacteroidota > Bacteroidia > Chitinophagales > Saprospiraceae > JADJGA01. Next base: position 3,400 of record JALVAD010000047.1, read on the forward strand.
AGTGTAGATTCTATTAACTATTTCGCATGGTTTCTAAATGCAACATATAAATTGGAGACAAATTTGCCAATTGAGCTTGTATATGAGGGCTATTTTCATAAACCAAAGTTTGCTGATACGCTAAAAACCTGTTATGTTAGTTATAATTTGAATCAATTCTATACAGGCACAACTTCAAATCTTATAGGGAATAGGATTATAAAGAAACCATTGGTATTTGTACCCACAAATGATGATAAATTAAGAATTAGATACAGTCTCCAGGTTAAACAATATACTTTTGATAAAAATGCATTTAATTTTTGGAAGCAAATTGAAAAAATCAACTCGTCAAATAGCTCTTTATACAATTCACAACCTTTTCAGGTTAAAGGTAATTTAAAAAACTTAGATGATGAAAATGAGGCTGTGCTAGGGTATTTTACGGTAGCGGGAGTAAGTTCAAAAAGAGTTTTTGTTGATAATCCAATAATATATGAATCGCGAGATTGTTCCGTAGGTGTTGAGAAAGTATTCGAGTTTATTTCCATTTCTGATAAAAGTGATTGGCCAATTTATTTAACCAGAAATAAAGATGGTGTTCTTGGGATCGCAGATGGTGTTTGTATAGATTGCACATCAGAGAAAGGGGCTGAATTAAAAAAGCCATGGTTTTGGATTGATTAATAAAAAAATATGGATTAGAATGAGATTTTACTTTTGTTTTTCTTTGTTGTTTATTTTTAATATTGTATTTGGACAAAATATTTCAAAATGCGATATTGATGTATCTGCTGAGAATATTTTTATTCACACAGATAGAGATAGGTATATTGTGGGAGAAACCATTTGGTTTAAAGCTTATTGCATTAAGGATAATAAACTAAATAGTGAGATTAGTAAAGTATTATATGTTGAATTTTTAGATGATAATAATAATAG